>JAZKDL010000509.1:0-7517 GCA_040387575.1 Pseudomonadota bacterium | reverse complement strand
GGCTGCCGGTGCTGGCCGGCAGCCAGCAACTGGATGGCTTCGAGGCCAGCGTCGACCTGTTGGAGGTCGACGGCAACGGCGAGCGCCTGCTGCGCAGCGAGCCGCTGCGCGGGGCGTCGCCGGCACAAGGCCTTGGTCCAAGCCCAAGCCCCGAACTGAACCCGCGCTCAAACCAGAGCGCGCGCCGGCAGACGGCGCTGTCCGTGCGCAACGCCAGCGGCCATTCGCTCGATCTGCTCGTCATCGGCATCGACGCGCAGGGCGCGTTGTGGCCGGTGTTCCCGCGCGAGCCGGGCGAGAGCAACCGCTTCGAGCGCGGCACGCCGGACGCGCCGGCCGCCAAGCGCTTCGCACTGCCGTGGCGCGACGGCGCGCGCGGCGGACGTTTGCTGGTGCTGGCGAGTCCGTCGGCACCGCAGAGCGCGCCACGGCTGTTCGGCCTGGGCGACGTCGGCGGATCGAGGCGTGCCGGCGCTGCCGCCATGTCGGCCGATGCCGTCGCCGCGGTGCGCACGCGCGGCATGCCGGCCATGCCGGCCGTGGCCGCAACCGAGCGCGCACGCCAGGTCTTCGCCGCGATCTCGCGCTGGGACTGACGCTAGGCACGACCCATTGCGATCCCTCCGAACTTCGATCTTTCGACCCTTCATCCACCCGTTTCAGGAGACACCATGTCACTCAATTCCGACGGACGACTCGACACCGACGAGGCGCTGCGGCTGCTCGAGCTGTCGCGCCAGGGCAGCGCCGCGCTCGACATGCTGATGCTGATCGAGAACCGCGGCACCGTGATCGAGGGCGAGTCGTCGCGCCGCTTCGCCGATGGCAAGCAGCGCATGGAAGTGCTCGGCTACGACATGCACGCGGGCCTGCTGCTGCCGGCCGGCGCATCGTCGCCGCGGCTGGTGGTGTCGCATCTGCACGTGGTGCGGCGCTGCGATGCGGCGACCGCGTCGATCGCCAGCCTGCTGCGCAGCCAGACCACCGACTTGCGCATCCGGTTGTCGATGTTTCGTGCGGGCGGCGACGGCAGCCCCGACGCGCAGGCCAAGCTCGAATTCGAGTTCGAAGGCGCGCGTGTCGCCGAGATCGCGCTGCTCACCGGCGGCGAGGTCGGCGGCCCGTGCGAGGTGCTGCGCTTTGGCTACCGCACGCTGCGCATCCATTCGGCGCCGCAGCAGGCGACCGGTGCGCGCGGCGCCGTCCGCACCTGCGAGCTGACAGGCCAATGAACTCCCCGATCACCGAAAGGACGCGCGATGACCGCTGCTGAACTGCTCAAGGCTTCCGACCCCGTCGCCGCACTCAAGGCGCTCACCGACGAGGTGCGCGCCAAGCCGGCCGACAGCCGTCATCGCGTCTTCCTCGCGCAACTGCTGTGCGTGCTCGGGCAATGGGAGCGGGCGCTGAACCAGCTCACCGTCGCGGCCGAACTCGACGCGCTCGCAGTGCCGATGAAGCAGGTGTATGGCGACGCGATCCGCTGCGAAGGCCTGCGCGCCGAGGTCTTCGCGGGGCGACGCACGCCGATGGTCTTCGGCCAGCCCGACGAATGGCTCGCGCTGCTGATCGAGTCGTTGCTGCAACAAGGTCGTGGGGATTCGGCCGCCGCCGAGTCGCTGCGCGAACGCGCCTTCGACGCCGCGCCGGCCCGCAGCGGCACGATCGACGGCGCGCCCTTCGCCTGGCTCGCCGACGCCGACATGCGGCTCGGCCCGGTGCTCGAGGCCTACGTCAACGGCAAGTACTACTGGGTGCCGTACGCGCGGCTCGCGCACATCAAGATCGACCCGCCCGAGGACCTGCGCGACTGCGTCTGGCTGCCCGCGCACCTGCAGTTCGCGAACGGCGGCGTGACGCTCGCGCTGATCCCGACGCGCTACCCCGGCAGCGAGCAGAGCGATGACGGCGGCGTGCAACTGGCGCGCAAGACCGAATGGCGCGAACTGCAGCCCGGCGTCTGGGCCGGCCTCGGCCAGCGCGTGTTCGGCAGCGACGCGGGGGAACACGCGCTGATGGACGTGCGGGAGATCCTGTTCGATGCGGCGGAGGAAGACGCTTCGTCGGACGGCTCCGATGGCGCCTCCGCGGCCGACGACGTGACGGGCGACACGGCGGGTTCCCGTGGCTGACGCGTCGGCCCAGGAGCGGCTGCAGCCGTCGCTGCTCGACCGGCTGGTCGACCACGCGCCCGGCGAGCAGCGCGAGAGCGACGACAAGCGCACGCTCACGCGGCAGGCGCTGCGCCAGGCGGTGCTGCGCGACCTCGGCTGGCTCTTCAACGCGACCGGCCAGGGGCTCGACGAGAAGCGGCATCCGCATGCGGCGCGCTCGGTGCTGAACTACGGGCTGCCGATGCTGTCGGGCCAGTTCACATCGAGCGTGCAGCGGGTGAGCATGGAACAGGCGCTGAAGAACGCGATCCTGCACTTCGAGCCGCGCATCCTGCCGCGCACGCTGGAGGTCGAGCTGGTGATGGAAGGCTCGGCGATGGAATCGCACAACCGCATCGGGTTGCAGATCCGCGGAATGCTGTGGGCGCAACCGGTGCCGCTGGAGTTCTTGATGCGCAGCCGGGTGGATCTGGAGGAGGGGCGGATCGAGATCGTGGAGGGTGGGAGCGGGAGGTGATGGCTTACGCCGTATTGCATCGGGTTGCCAACATGTCCGGAGATCAGTCGCAGCCTTGCTGTCGCTGCTGGACCGACCTGAGCAGGACAACCCGGGGCTGAAGGACCTCTTCTCTCGGCCGGTCCCCTGGCAGGCCTGACGGTATTGGCAGCACCGCCCCGCCCAATTGCCTATCCCGTCCAGCCAGTTCCGCGACCGCACACCGCGTGTCAGCATGACCCCGGCCTGAAGAAGCACGCATGCCAGGGCGCCGCCGGCGTCGATCTCGCTTGTGCCGTGCCTCACGCCGGAGACCGATCGCCCGCCCATGGACCCTCGCCTGCTCAACCTGTACGAACAGGAGCTGCGCTACTTCCGCGAAAGCTCGGCCGAGTTCGCGCGCGCCTTTCCGAAGATCGCGCACCGGCTCGGCGTCGAAGGGCAGGAGGTGGCCGACCCGTACGTCGAGCGGCTGATCGAGGCCACCGCCTTCCTGTCGGCGCGCGTCGGCCTGAAGCTCGATGCCGAGTACCCGCGCTTCACCGGGCACCTGCTCGACATCGTCTATCCGCACTTCCTCGCGCCGACGCCGTCGATGGCGGTGCTCGCGTTCTCACCCGAGCTGGAAGACGCCAATCTCGCGACCGGCCCCACGCTGCCGCGCAACAGCGGCCTGCGCGCACGCGCGGCGGTGGGCCAGAACACGCACTGCGAATTCCGCACGGCCGCGGCGCTGCGCGTCTGGCCGCTGGAGGTGAAGCGCGCGCAGTACTTCAGCTACGCACCCGACCTGCCGCTGGCCACGCATCCGCAGTCGCGCGACATCCGCGGTGGCCTGCGCATCGTGCTGCGCGCGACCGCCGGCCTGCGCTTCGACCAGTTGCCGCTGGACGACCTGGTGCTGCATTTCGGCGGTGCCGACGACGTCGCGTGGAAGCTGCACGAATGCGCGCTGGCCCAGCCGATCGGGCTGCTGGTGCAGCCGCTGTCGGCCACCGGCACGGTGGCGGGCGCCGCGCGCAGCCTGCCGTCGCGCAGCATCGCGCCGGTCGGCTTCGCGGACGACGAGGCGCTGCTGCCCGCCACCGCCACCGGCTTCTCGGGCTACCGGCTGGTGCAGGAGTATTTCGCTTTCCCGCAGCGCTTTCAGTTCGCGCAACTGACCGGGCTGCGACCGGTGCTGGCCGACATGGCCTGCACCGAGATCGAGGTCGTGCTGCTGTTCTCGCGCGGCGATCCGTCGCTGGAAAAACTGGTCACCGCCGACAACGTGCAACTGCATTGCGTGCCCGCGATCAACCTCTTCCCGAAGCGGCTCGACCGCGTGCCGGTGAGCGAGGGCGTGAGCCAGTTCCACCTGGTGCCCGACCGCACCCGACCGCAGGACTTCGAGGTCCACAGCGTGACCGAGGTGGTCGGCCACGGCAATCCGGGCGCGGCAGGTTCGGCAGGCGCGAGCGGCTCGGGTGGTGCGAGCGGCGCGGGCGATGCCGCGCCGGAGCAGGTCTTCCGCCCGTTCTACGCGGCCTTCCACGGCAGCCGCCACGCGCATCCCGCGTACTACACGACCACCCGCGAGCCGCGCACCTTGTCGGTCCGCCAGCGCACCGAAGGGCACCGCAGCAGCCACATCGGCTCCGAGCTCTACATGCAGGTGGTCGACCCGCAGCAGGCGCCGTATTCGGGCGCGCTGCGCCAGTTGGCGGTGACGGCGCTGGTCACCAACCGCGACCTGCCGCTGCTGCTGCCGATGGGGCGCGACAACGACTTCGATTGCGTCGACTCCTTCCCCGTGCAGCGCGTGCGCATGGTGCGCGGGCCGTCGCGGCCGGTGTCGCCGGTGGTCAGCCAGGGGCTGGGCTGGCGGGTGGTCGACCATCTCGCGCTCAACTACCTGTCGCTGTCCGACAGCAGTCCGCAGCAGGGCGCCGCCGCGTTGCGCGAGATGCTGATGCTGTATGCGGTGCATGCCGACGAGATGCGCCAGGGCCAGGTGCGCGGCCTGCTGTCGGTGCGCAGCAAGGCGGTCGCGCGGCGCCTGCCGATGGCCGGGCCGATCGCGTTCGGCCGCGGGCTCGAGGTGACGCTGGAGGTCGACCGCAATGCCTTCCACGGCCACAGCGTGTTCCTGTTCGGCGCGGTGCTCGCGCAGTACCTGGCGCGCCATGTGGAGGTCAACCATTTCGTCGAGACGGTGCTGAGCGTCGCCGGCAAGGGCGAGATCATGCGATGGAGGCCGCTGTGCGGGAACCGGCCGGTGCTGTGAGCGGCGCGCCTTCGAGCGTGGTCCCCGGCGCGGACAGCGCCAGCGTGTCCGCGCGCGTCGCCGGCCGCCTGCAGCAGCACGCCGACACGCCCTGGGCCTTCGACTACTTCGCGCTGATGCGGCGCCTCGAAGCCGTGGCGCAGACCACGCCGCGCTGGGGCCGCGCGCTGCTGCCGTCGGCCGAGCCGGTGCGCGTCGGGCAGGAGCCGTCGCTGTCGTTCGCGCCGGCCAGCTTCAGCCGCTTCGAGCCGGCCACCGCGACGTCGCCGCCGCGCCTGCGCCAGCACTTCTTCGGCTACATCGGGCCGAACGGGCCGTTGCCGGTGCACCTGAGCGACTTCATCCGCGAGCGCTTCATCAACCACGGCGACCCGACCTGGCTCGCCTTCCTCGACACCTTCTCGCACCGCTTCGCGCTGCATTTCTATCGCGCCTGGGCGCAGTCGCGGCCGGCGGTCGCGCTGGACCGGCCGGGCGAAGACGCCTTCCGTCTGCAGGTCGGCGCGCTGATCGGCATCGGCACCGCGGCGCGCACCGACCGCGATGCGGTGCACGACGACGCACGCCTGCACTTCGCCGGGCGGCTGGTGCGCCGCGTGCACAACGCCGAGAGCGTCGAGGCGGTGCTGTGCAGCTACTTCGGCGTGCCGGTGCGGCTGGAGCGCTGGGTCGGCCACTGGATGGCGCTGCCCACCGCCGAACTCACCCGGCTCGGCCGCGGCGAAAGCTCGCGTGCGATGGGCATGGGCGCGATGCTGGGCCAGCGCGCCTGGGACCGCCAGCACCGCGTGCGGCTGCACCTGGGGCCGCTCACGCTCGCGCAGTACAGAGACTTTTTGCCGATCGGCTCGGCCCGGCCGGCCTTGCAGCGCTGGATGCAGCAACTGCTGGGCGACGAGCTGTACTGGGACGCCGCGCTGCAACTGCAGAAGGAAGAAGTGCCGCCGACGCGGCTCGGCCGGCAGGCGGGCAATGCGCCGCGGCTCGGCTGGGTGTCGTGGCTCGGCGCGCGGCCACGCGAACGCGATGCGGCGGACGTGCGCATCGACAGCGCTTGAAAAACACGGCACCCGGATCGTTCTCAACACAGACACCGAGATGGAGAAAAGCACATGAGTGAAATCAGTCGCACCGCGCTGTTCGGCAAGCTCAATTCGCTGGCCTACAAGGCCATCGAGGGCGCCACGGTGTTCTGCAAGATGCGCGGCAATCCGTATGTCGAACTGGAGCACTGGTTCGCGCAGTTGCTGCAGGCGCAGGACTCCGACCTGCACCGGGTGATCCAGCATTACGGGCTCGACATCTCGGCGGTCGCCAAGGACATGACGGCCGCGCTCGACCGCCTGCCGCGCGGCGCCACCGCCATCAGCGACTTCTCGCCGCACATCGAGAACGCGATCGAGCGCGCCTGGACCTACGCCACGTTGCAGTTCGGCGAGGCGCAGGTGCGCACCGGCTACCTGCTGGTCGGCATGCTCAAGACGCAGAGCCTGCGCAACCCATTGTTCGGTCTGTCGAAGCAGTTCGAGAAGGTCAAGCTGGAAGACCTCTGCGACAACTTCGTGAAGATCTGCGATGCCTCGCCCGAAGCCCAGATGCGCGCGCAGGACGGCACCGGCATGGGCTCGGGTGCGCCTGGCGAAGATGCAGGCGCGATGGCGCCGGCCGCGATGGGCAAGGGCGATGCGCTCAAGAAATTTGCTGTCGACCTCACGGAGAAGGCCAAGAAGGGAGAGATGGATCCGGTGACCGGGCGGGACGAGGAAATCCGCCAGATCGTCGACATCCTGATGCGGCGCCGCCAGAACAACCCGCTGCTGACGGGCGAGGCGGGCGTCGGCAAGACCGCGGTGGTCGAAGGCTTCGCGCAGCGCCTGGCGCGCGGCGACGTGCCGCCGCAACTGAAGGACGTGAAGCTGCTCACGCTCGACATCGGCCTGTTGCAGGCCGGCGCGAGCATGAAGGGCGAGTTCGAGCAGCGGCTGCGCCAGGTGATCGACGAGGTGCAGAGTTCGCCGACGCCGATCATCCTGTTCATCGACGAGATCCACACGCTGGTCGGTGCGGGTGGCGCGGCCGGCACCGGCGATGCGGCCAACCTGCTGAAGCCGGCACTCGCGCGCGGCAACCTGCGCACCATCGGCGCGACCACCTGGGCCGAGTACAAGAAATACATCGAGAAGGACCCGGCGCTGACACGGCGCTTCCAGGTCGTGCAGGTGCCCGAGCCCGACGAGGCCAAGGCAATCTTGATGCTGCGCGGCGTGGCGAGCGTGCTCGAGAAGCACCACCGCGTGCAGTTGCTCGACGAGGCGATCGAAGCCGCGGTGAAGCTGAGCCACCGCTACATACCGGCGCGCCAGTTGCCCGACAAGGCGGTGAGCCTGCTCGACACGGCCTGCGCACGCGTGGCCGTGAGCCAGCATGCGACGCCGCCCGAAGTGGAAGACTGCATGCGCCGCATCGAGAGCCTGACGGTCGAGCAGGACATCATCGGCCGCGAAGAGGCGATCGGCATCGACGTGACGAAGCGCGCGGCGTCGGTGGCGGCGCTGCTGGGCGAATCGAAGGCGCAGCTGGAGACATTGAACGCGCGCTGGAAGGACGAGAAGGGGCTGATCGATCGGCTGCTGGAACTGCG
>JAZKDL010000508.1:0-1569 GCA_040387575.1 Pseudomonadota bacterium | reverse complement strand
ACCTGGTCCTGCACCAGCGCGGCCAGGCTGCTGGCGTGGCTGCCGGTCATGCGGACGGCCGCGAGGTCGCGCGCCGGGTCGATGCCCGCATCCAGCAGCATCGCGACCTGGAAGGTGAAGCTCGATGCCGAGTTGACGTCGCCGAAGGCCACGCGCTTGCCCTTCACGTCGTTGATGCCGGCGATGGGTGCATCGGCCTTGGCGAACATGCCGGCGTAATACACCGACGCGCCCTTCTCCACACCCACCGCCAGCAACTGCGCGCAGCCGCGCTTGTGCGCCTGAACATAGGCAACCGGGCCGAAGAACGCGATGTCGGCAAGCTGGTTGCACATGCCTTCGACGACGGCGCCGTACGACTGGCCCACCTTCAGGTCGAAGTTCAGGCCGGTGGTGCGCGTGATCGCGTTGAACACCGGCGCGTAGTCAGCCTTGGTGCCCGACTCGGTGCCGCCGTCCGCCGGAATCAGCAGCACGCGCAGCGGATGGTCGCGCGAGCCGTCGGCCACCGACTGGGCGTGCGACGGCAGGGACAGCGCCGCGGTCAGCGACAGGGCTGCGGCGGCAAGGGCGAGGAGCTTTTTCATGGTGCGTTTCTTTCGTTTCAGGGCGGTGTTCGGGGACCGATGCCTGGAACTTTAAAAACGCAACATGACAAGCAAATGAAATTTGCTCATTGCAAACTCAATAAATCATTGAGTAATGTTCAATACAATCCGCCGCCATGATCACGAAACCCAAGACACCAGGGCGCTCCGCAGACCACGACACCCAAGGAAGCGCGGTCACCGACATCCGGCTGGCGCGGGCTCGCCACCTGCTGGTCGACCTCGACGGCACGCTGGTGCGCCAGCAGGAGCCGATCGCGGGCGCAGCGGAGCTGCTGGCGCATTTCGACGGGCGCTACGCCATCGTTTCGAACAACTCCACGCACACGGCGCCGGGTCTGGCGCGGCGGCTGCGCCGGCTTGGGCTTCGGGTGCCACCGGAGCGCATCGTGCTGGCCGGCGAACTCGCCGTGCGGCAACTGGCGCGCGAGCATCCCGGCGCCCGCGTGCTGCTGGCCGCGAGCCCCGCGTTGCAGCGGCTGGCGCGTTCGCTGGGCTGCGTGCAGGTGCAGGCCGGCGCCGACTTCGTGTTGCTCGCGCTCGACATGCACTTCAGCCATGCGCGGCTGACGCTGGTGGTGAACGAGTTGCTGCGCGGCGCGCGCCTGGTCGTGAGCAATGCCGACGCCACCCATCCGGGACCACAAGGCCGCGTGGTGCCAGAGACCGGCGCCCTGCTCGCGGCCGTGGTCGCGGCCAGCGGCGTTCAACCCTGGCGCGTGACCGGCAAGCCCGCGCCGTTGCTGTTCGAAGAAGGCCTGCGTTGCCTTGGCGCACGTGCCGAGGACACGGTGGTGGTCGGCGACAACCCGCTCACCGATGCCGAAGGTGCCAGGCGGCTCGGCATGGCCTGCGTGCTGGTGGGGTCGGCGCCCGGCGCTGTCGCTCCGTCAGTGGCCGGACTGCTGGCCGGCGCCGTGGAGACCGCAGCGGCGTCGGCTCAGTACCGCTTGAGCGACAG
>JAZKDL010000507.1:0-15457 GCA_040387575.1 Pseudomonadota bacterium | reverse complement strand
CGCACGGCCATCGTGCCGGTGGTGCCCAACCGCGGTCTGATCCTCGATCGCAACGGCATCGTGCTGGCGTCCAATTACTCGGCCTACACGCTCGAGATCACGCCTTCCAAGGCGGGCGATGTCGACAGCACGATCGACAGCCTGACCGAGGTGGTGGAGATCACCCCGCGCGACCGCCGCCGCTTCAAGCGTCTGCGCGAAGACTCGCGCAGCTTCGATTCGGTGCCGATCCGCACGCGCCTCAGCGACGAGGAAGTGGCGCGCTTCGCCGCGCAGCGCTACCGCTTTCCGGGCGTCGAAATCAAGGCCCGCCTGTTCCGCAACTACCCGAACGGCGAGACCGGCAGCCACGTGCTCGGCTACATCGGCCGCATCAACCAGCGCGAGAAAGCCGCGATGGAGGATTGGGACGACGAGGACCTCGCCAACTACAAGGGCACCGATTACATCGGCAAGCTCGGCGTCGAGCAGAGCTACGAAAAGACGCTGCACGGCCAGACCGGCGTGGACCAGATGGAAACCTCGGCCGGCGGCCGCGCGGTGCGACGGCTTGCCAGCCATCCGGCCACGCCGGGCAACACCGTGATGCTGGCGCTCGACATCAAGCTGCAGAAGCTGGTCGAGGACATGTTCGGCAACCGGCGCGGCGCGCTGGTCGCGATCGACCCGAGGACCGGCGAGATTTTGGCTTTCGTCAGCAAGCCGACCTTCGATCCGAACCTGTTCGTCGAAGGCATCGACACCGAGAGCTGGAAGGAACTGAGCGAATCGCTCGACAAGCCGTTGCTGAACCGCGCGCTGCGCGGCAGTTATCCGCCGGGCTCGACCTACAAGCCCTTCATGGCGCTCGCTGCGCTGCAGACCGGCAAGCGCGGCCCGAGCGTGCTCGTGAACGACCCGGGCTACTTCAACTTCGGCGGACACCGCTTCGGCAGCCCCGAGGGCAACCTGGGCAACCTCGACATGCGGCGTGCCATCCAGTTCTCGAGCAACGTGTATTTCTATTCGCTGGCCAACGAGATGGGCGTGGACCTGATCCACGACTTCATGAAGCCACTGGGCTTCGGCCAGATCACCGGCATCGACCTGGGCGGCGAACTGCGCGGCGTGTTGCCGAGCACCGAGTGGAAGCGCAACACCTACAAGCGGCCCGAACAGAAGAAGTGGTTCGCGGGCGAGACCATTTCGCTGGGCATCGGCCAGGGCTACAACAACTTCACGATGCTGCAGCTCGCGCAGGCCGCGTCGATCGTCGCCGACGTCGGTATCAAGCACCGGCCGCACGTGGTGCTGGCGACGCGCGACACCGTCAGCGGACAGGTCACGCCGGTGCCGCAGCCGCCTGCGGAGAACCTCGGTTTCAGCCCGGCCAACGTCGCGGTGGTGCGCGAGGGCCTGATGAGCGTGATCAGCGCGGGCACGGCGCGCGGCGTGTTTGCGGGCGCCGGCTATGTCGCGGCTGGCAAGACCGGTACGGCGCAGGCCGTGACACAGGCGCAGAACACCAAATACAACGCCAAGGCGCTCGAGGAGCATCAGCGCGACCATGCGCTGTTCATGGGCTTCGCGCCCGCCAACGACCCGAAGATCGCCGTCGCCGTGATCGTCGAGAACGCCGGCTGGGGCGCTGGTGCGGCAGCGCCGCTGGCGCGCCGCGTGTTCGACTACTGGCTCCTGAACCAGTACCCCAGCGAGGCCGACATGGCGGCCATCAAGCAGGGCAAGGCCACCGCGCCCATCGGCACACCGCGCGTCGCCAGCGACATCGTCTGGCCGACGCCACCCGCCACGCCGGCCCCCGCGCCTTGACGCGCTATTTCAGGAATGCGTCGTAGCCGGTCTTCAGGATCAGCACGCTCACGACGGCGATGAAGACGCCGCGCACGAAGCCCGCGCCGCGTTTCAGCGCCAGGCGCGTGCCGAGCACGCTGCCCACCACGTTGGCGACGGCCATCACCAGTGCGTAGTGCCACCACACGTGGCCCTTGGCTGCCAGCAGCACCAGCGCAGCAAGGTTGGTCGCAGTATTGAGCAGCTTGGCCGAGGCCGAGGCATTCAGGAAGTCGTAGCCCAGCCAGCGCACGAACAGGAACACGAAGAAGCTGCCCGTCCCGGGGCCGAAGAAGCCGTCGTATGTGCCGATCAGCAGACCGACCGCGCCCGCGGCGAGCGTTTCGTTGCGGCCCGCGAACCGTGGCGCATGGTGACGGCCCATGTCCTTCTTGGCGAGCGTGTAGGCCAGCACGGCCACCAGGATGAACGGCAGGGCGCGCCGCAGGAAGTCCCCCGGGAACACCGTGACTGCCCAGGCACCCGCCATCGATCCGGCGAAGCCCAGCGCTGCGGCCGGCAGCAGTGCGTGCCAGCGCAGTTCGACCCGCCGGCCGAACTGCACGGCTGCGGCCGCCGTGCCCCAGACTGAGGCGGCCTTGTTGGTGCCCAGCAGCGTGGCGGGCGCTGCGCCCGGAAAAACCGCGAACAGTGCCGGCACCAGAACCAGTCCGCCGCCCCCTACGATCGAGTCGATGAAACCCGCGAGCAGCGAGGCAAAGGTGACGGCCAACATTTCCATCTGGAAATTGTCGCATCCGGAATCGCTGTGAATCGAATGGAAAAAAACGCTTCTGCAAGAAGGAGTTGCGTGATCCGGGCGCGATGCATGAACGATTCGAACAGGCAAAAAAAAGCGCCGACTGGCGGCGCTTTGTGAATGACAGCATCTCTTGCGGATGCCTGTTCCAACTGTTCTGATTCTGCGAAAGGTGTCTCCTCGGCCCCCGCGCTACGGGCTGTGCCGTTTGCGAGTGACGAGACTTTAGGCGGTGCACCGCCGCAGTGCATCGGGGATTACCCGCTGGCGCGTCGTGCAGGCACCAGGACTGACCAGGCCGCGCTATACCGGCGCAGCGCCTTGAGCCTGGACTGCCTGCGCAGCGCTGCGGATGCCCTGCAGCGTGCCGTTCGGCGTGATCGCCTCTGGATCGAGCAGGCAGTGCAGCAGCGCCGGCTTGCCGCTGGCGCGCGCCCGGGCCAGCGCGGGCGCGAATTCCTCGGTGCGTTCCACCCGTTCGCCGTGGCCGCCGAAGACCTCGGCATAGCCGCGGAAGTCGGGGTTCTTCAGCTGCGTGGCGCTGATGCGGCCGGGGTAGTGCCGTTCCTGGTGCATGCGGATCGTGCCGTACATGGCGTTGTCGAGCAGCACCACGATCAGCGGCAGCCCGTACTGCACCGCGGTCGCGAATTCCTGGCCGTGCATCAGAAAGTCGCCGTCGCCCGCGAACACCACCACCTCCCGCTGCGGCCAAAGCCGCTTGGCGCCGACGCCCGCAGGCAAGCCGTAACCCATCGAGCCGCTGGTCGGTGCGAGCTGGCTCGCGAAGGCGCGGAACGGCCAGAAGCGGTGTACCCAGGTCGCGAAGTTGCCGGCACCGTTGCAGAAGATGGTGTCGGCCGGCAGCACTTCGCGCAGGTGCGCCATGACCTCGCCCATCTGAAGTGGGCCGGGAATGCGGATCGGCGCGGTGTCGCTCCAGGCCAGGAAGTCCGCGCGCGCTTGCGCAGTCTCGGATCGCCAGACCGGCGTCGCCGCCGGTTGGATCGTGGCCACCGCTTCGGCGAAGGCCTGCGGCGTGGCGTGGATCGGCAGCGCCGCGCGGTACAGCTTGCCGAGCTCGTCCGCATCGGCGTGGACGTGGACCAGCGCCTGGCGCGGCGTTGGAATGCCGAGCAGCTCGTAGCCCTGCGACGGCACCTCCGACAGCCGTCCGCCGACCAGCAGGATCAGGTCGGCATTGCGCACCCGTGCGAGCAGCTTCGGGTTCGCGCCCAGGCCGAGGTCGCCGGCGTAGCAGGCGTGCTCGGCGCTGAACAGCATCTGGCGGCGGAACGAGCAGTACACCGGCAGCGAGAAGGCCTCGGCGAAAGCGGCGATCTGCTGCGTCGCGACCTCCGACCAGCGGCTGCCGCCGAGCACCATCACCGGCCGTTCGGCCTGCGCCAGGCGTTGCTGCAATTCGGCCAATGGCGCCGCGCCCGGATGTGTTTCCGTGGCGGCAAAAGGCAGCGCATTGGCGACAGCCGCAGCCTCGGTGAGCATGTCCTCGGGCAGCGCGATGACGACCGGCCCGGGCCGGCCCGACATGGCGACGTGGAAGGCGCGCGACACCAGCTCGGGCAACCGCTTCGGGTCGTCGATCTGCACCACCCACTTGGCCATGGTGCCGAAGACCGCGCCGTAGTCGAGCTCCTGGAAGGCCTCGCGCCCGAGCGCCTCGCGCGCGACCTGGCCCACGAAGAGCAGCAGCGGCGTCGAGTCCTGGTGCGCGATGTGCACGCCGGCCGCCGCATTGGTCGCGCCGGGACCGCGGGTGACGAAGCAGACGCCCGGCCGGCCGGTGAGCTTGCCCTGGGCCTCGGCCATCATGGTCGCGCCGCCTTCCTGGCGGCAGACGGTGACGGCGATCGACGCGTCGTGCAGCGCGTCGAGCACCGCGAGAAAGCTTTCACCGGGCACGCAGAAGAGCTGCTGCACGCCATGCAGCACGAGCTGGTCGACGAGGATCTGGCCGCCGGTGCGGGTCGCCGTGGGAATGTTGGATATGTTGGACGTGTTTGAGAAGGTCATGGCGTCAGTCCTGCACATCGAACACCACGCCCTGCGCGAGCGGCAGCGTGTTCGAGTAGTTGATGGTGTTGGTCGCGCGGCGCATGTAGGCCTTCCAGGCGTCCGAGCCGGCTTCGCGGCCGCCGCCCGTCTCTTTCTCGCCGCCGAACGCGCCGCCGATCTCGGCGCCGCTCGGGCCGATGTTGACGTTGGCGATGCCGCAGTCCGAGCCCGTGCTCGACATGAAGCGTTCGGCCTCGCGCATGTCCAGCGTGAAGATCGACGACGACAGCCCGGCGCCCACCGCGTTGTGCCAGGCCATCGCTTCATCGAAGTCGCGGTAGCGCAGCACATACAGAATCGGCGCGAAGGTCTCGCGCAGCACCGGGCCGGCGTGCGCATTCAGCTCGACCAGCGCGGGCCGCGCGTACCAGGCGTCGCTGCCCGCGATGCCGTCGACGCGCTCGCCGCCATGCACCGTCGCGCCCGCGGCACGGCTTTCGGCCAGCGCCGCCTGCATCGCCTCGAAGGCAGGTCGGTCGATCAGCGGCCCCACCAGCGTGCCCGGCGTGCGCGGGTCGCCGACCTGCACCTTGCCGTAGACCTTGGCGAGCTTCGGTACGAGCGTGTCGTAGATGCTGTCGTGCACGAACAGCCGTCGCAGCGTGGTGCAGCGCTGGCCCGCCGTGCCCATGGCCGCAAAGGCGATGCCGCGCAGCGCGAGGTCGAGGTCGGCCGAGGGCGCGACGATCGCCGCGTTGTTGCCGCCGAGTTCGAGGATCGCGCGTGCGAAGCGTGCGGCCAGGCGCGGGCCGACCTGGCGGCCCATCGCGGTCGATCCGGTGGCCGACAGCACCGGCACGCGGTGGTCGTCGACCAGCACTTCGCCGATCTCGCACGGGCCGATCAGCAGTTCGAGCAGGCCGGCCGGCGCGTCGCTGCCGAAGCGGGCGATGGCGCGCTGCGCGATCGCGTGTGTGGCGAGCGCGGTCAGCGGCGTCTTCTCGGACGGCTTCCAGACCACGGCGTCGCCACAGACCAGCGCGAGCGTCGCGTTCCACGACCACACGGCGACCGGGAAGTTGAAGGCCGAGATCACGCCGACCACGCCCAGCGGATGCCAGGTTTCCATCATCCGGTGCTCGCTGCGCTCGGTCGCGATGGTCAGGCCGTAGAGCTGGCGTGACAGGCCGACGGCGAAGTCGCAGATGTCGATCATTTCCTGCACTTCGCCCGCGCCTTCGGACGGCACCTTGCCGACTTCCAGCGTCACGAGGCGGCCCAGGTCGGCCTTGGCGGCGCGGAGTTCTTCGCCGAGCAGGCGCACCAGCTCGCCACGCCGCGGTGCCGGCACCTGGCGCCAGGCCTGGTAGGCGGCATGCGCGCGGCCGATCGCGGCGGTGGCCTCGGCCGGCGTGGTCTGCGGCAGCGCGCCGATCGGCTCGCCGCTGATGGGCGAGCGGACCTGCAGGTCGCCGCCGACGTAGGCGCTGCGCGGCACGCCGAGCCGCTGCAGCAGCTGGTCGGCTTCTTGGGCAAGGGTCGAGGGTGTGGCGGCGTCGGTCATGTCATGGCGAAGGAAGGGGAGACGAACAGGGCAGCGCAAGGGCGAGTGCAATACAAGTGCGCCAGCGTGCAACGCTGCGAATGTCCTCCACGCTGGGCGCGCTGCATAGCAAAAGAATGGAAGGAGTTGTTGCGCGCGGAGAATGATGTCCGCTCGCCGAGTTGCTTGTCGCCACTCCAATCGAAAGTCGCCCGGTTGCGGCTTCCAAGACGGCCCCCCACATCATTCGCCCAGCGCATCACCATGTTCCGCCGAACCTTTCTTCCGCCGATGGCCGACCTGCTCGCGTTCGAAACTGCCGCGCGCCACGGCAGCATCTCGCGCGCGGCCGGCGAACTGCACCTGACCCAGAGCGCCGTGTCGCGCCAGATCCGGCAGCTGGAGCAGCAACTCGGCGTCGCGCTGTTCCATCGCGTGCGCCAGCGCGTGGTGCTGACCGATGCCGGCCGCGTCTATGCGGCCGATCTGCGCGCGGCGCTCCAGCAATTGGCGGGCGCGACGCAGAAGGCGATGGCGTCCGCGGGCGGTGGCGGCCAGCTCAACCTGGCCGTGCTGCCGACGCTGGGCACCCGTTGGCTGATTCCGCGGCTGGAAGGTTTCGCCGCGCAGCATCCGGACGTCACGATCAACTTCGCGGCCCGCTCCGAACCCTTCGACTTCGCGCAGGAGCCTTTCGATGCGGCGATCCATTTCGGCGCGCCGCACTGGGCGGGCGCCGCCTGCGAGTACCTGATGCACGAACAGGTCGTGCCGGTGTGCAGCCCGGCCTTCCAGCGGCTGCAAGGCATTCGCCGCGTGGAGGACCTGGCAGCAGTCGTCCTGCTGCAGCAGAGCACCCGGCCGACCCAGTGGGCCGAATGGTTCGAGCAGGCCGGCGTGGCCGGTGCGCCGGCGCTGCGCGGGCCGCGCTTCGAGCAGTTCGCGATGATTGCGCAGGCCGCTGTCTCGGGGCTCGGCGCCGCGCTGTTGCCGAGCTTCCTGGTCGAGGCCGAGATCGCTGCGGGCGCGCTGGTGGTGCTGTTCCCGCAGGCGCTCACCAGTTCGGATGCCTATTACCTGGTCTATCCGGAATCGCGTGCCGAGGCGCCGCTGCTGATTGCGTTCCGTGATTGGATCGTCGCGGCAGCGCATGCGGCGCCCGCGCTGGCGTCGCCCACTGCGCTCGTCACCATGCTCAGTCCGCCGAATCCTGCGACGTCGGCAGGCTGATCTTCTGCGCCGCGGGTGAACTGGCCAGGCTCTGCGCGGGCCGGCGCAGCGTGGCGTCGAACGGATGGATGCGCGGGCCCAGCGCGGCGGCCTCGCGCTTGAGCAGCTCGACCACGGTCGGCAGCCGGTCGGCATTGAGCCGGTCGGCGATGGTGCCCACGCTCAGCGCGGCCACGGCGCGCCCTTCGCTGTCGCAAATCGGCACCGCCACGCCCGCCATGCCTTCGAGCAGGCCGGTGTTGCGGCCCGCGTAGCCCTGCTGGCGCACGCGCTCGATCTCGGTGCGCAGGTAGACCTCGTCGTACACGCCGTACTCCCGCACGCGCGACAGGTTGAAGCGGATGACTTCTTCGCGTTCCGCCTCCGGCAGGAAGGCCAGGATGGCCAGCGCGCCCTGGCCGACGCCCAGCGCGACGCGCCCGCCGATGTCGCCGGTGAAGGAGCGGATCGGGAACGGGCCTTCGCTGCGGTCGAGGCAGATCGCGTCGAAACCGCTGCGCACCAGCAGAAAGATGCTGTCGCCGAGGCTGGCGCACAGCCGCAACAGCACCGGCCGGCACAGCGAGCGCAGGTCGCCGGGGTTGCCGGCCTGCGCGGCCATCGCGAAGAAATCGATGCTCAGCCGATATAGCTTGCTGCGCTCGTCCTGCTCGACCACGCCTTCCGCCACCAGCGACTGCAGCAGCCGGTGCGTGGTCGCCTGCGTGAGACCGACCGAGCGGCCGATCTGCGTGACGCGCCCGCCGCCCTCGGTCTGCACCGCGGCGAGCGCGCGGATCACGGAAAACACGCGGGGCACGCCGCCGGTTGCTGCGATAGGAGAAGTCATACCTTGATCTGCCGGAATTTGAGCATCGACTATAGCCAAGGTATTTCATTCATCGGAATAAATGAAAGAAACATTCTATTTGATGGAATGTAGAGGCAATATTGGTTCGCTTATTGCAAGTTGTTGGATCGATATCCGGCAGAAGTCCAAAGACTCCTGCCCTTCGCCCCACCGGGGTGCGTGGTTGCAGCGAACGAAAGGCCCTCATGTCATTTCTCCGGCTCACGGACGTGTCGAAGTTCTACGGCAGCACCCAGGCGGTGTCCGCGATGAACCTGGCGGTCGAGAAGGGCGAGTTCGTCTCGCTGCTCGGCCCGTCGGGCTGCGGCAAGACCACCACGCTGCAGATGGTGGCGGGCTTCGAGGCGGTCACCAGCGGCCGCATCGAACTCGACGGCAAGGACATCACGCACACCAAGGCCAACACGCGCGGGCTGGGCATCGTGTTCCAGACCTACGCGCTGTTCCCGCACATGACGGTGGCCGACAACGTGAGCTTCGGCCTGGAGATGCGCAAGATGCCGAAGGCCGAGCGGCGCGAGCGCGTCGCCCAGGCGCTCGGGCTGGTGCACCTGGAGGCGCATGCGGGCCGCTATCCGCGCGAACTGTCGGGCGGCCAGCGCCAGCGCGTGGCGCTCGCGCGTGCGCTGGTCATCGAGCCGCCGGTGCTGCTGCTCGACGAGCCGCTGTCCAACCTCGACGCCAAGCTGCGCGAAGAGATGCAGTTCGAGCTGCGCCAGATCCAGCGCAAGGTCGGCACCACCACGGTGATGGTCACGCACGACCAGAGCGAGGCGATGTCCATCAGCGACCGCGTGGTCGTGATGGAAGGCGGCCGCGCCACGCAGATCGATCCGCCGCACCAGGTCTACGAACATCCGCGCACGCGCTTCATCTCGACCTTCGTCGGCAAGGCCAACCTGCTCGAGGGCCGCGTCACGGCCGACGGCGCGCGCAGCACCGTGCGGGTCGGCAGCCTGTCGGTCGATGTCGACCAACCCGGCTTCCGCCACGGCGCCGCCGTGCTGCTGAGCGTGCGGCCCGAGAAGCTGCAACTGGCCGCACCCGGCAGCGGCCGGCTCGATGGCGAAGTCGGCGAGCGCTTCTTCCTCGGCAGCCAGTGGCTCTACCGCATGAACACCGACGTCGGCGACCTGATGGTGCTGTGCCCGAACGACGGCCGGCGTGCGCTCGATGAAGGCGAGCGCGCAGCCATCGACTGGCCCGACCACTGCACCCGACTGCTGCCGTCGGACGCCGCCGAGGAGGTCGCGCGGTGAGCGCAGCGGTCGACAAGGCCACGCCCTGGTGGCTGTCCGGGCCGGCGCTGCTGCTCTTCACCGTGCTGCTGCTGGTGCCGCTCGCGCTCACGGCGGTGCTGTCCTTCAACGTGTACGACCCGTCGACCGGGCCGAAGTCGGGCGAGTTCACGCTCGACCACTACGTCCACCTGTTCACCGACTCCTACTACTACGGCATCTTCTGGCGCACCTTCTGGATCTCGGGCCTGGTCGCGATCCTCTGCGTGCTGATCGGCACGCCCGAGGCCTACGTGCTGAGCCGCATGCGCAACCCGTGGCGCTCGATCCTGCTGCTGGTCGTGCTGGCGCCGCTGCTGGTGTCGGTGGTGGTGCGCGCCTTCGGCTGGAGCATGCTGCTCGGGCCGGAAGGCCTGGTGAACGGGCTGCTGAAGCTGGTCGGCATCGGCCCGATGCGCATCCTCTACACCGAGACCGCGATCGTGATCGCGCTGGTGCACGTGATGCTGCCCTTCATGGTGATCCCGGTCTGGACCTCGCTGCAGAAGCTGGACGCGGGCGTCGAGAACGCCGCGCTGTCGCTGCGCGCGACGCCCTTCACCACACTGCGCCGCATCGTGCTGCCGCAGGTCATGCCCGGCATCCTGTCGGGCAGCCTGATCGTGTTCGGCCTCTCGGCCAGCTCCTTCGCGATCCCCGGGCTGCTCGGCGGACGCCGCCTGAAGATGGTCGCGACCGTGGTGTACGACGAGTACCTGCACGAGCTCAACTGGCCGCTCGGCGCTGCCATCGCGCTCACGCTGCTGGTGGCCAACCTGGTCGTCATGCTGAGCTACAACCGGCTGGTCGAAGGCCGCTACAAGAAATCTCTGGGCTGATGTCATGAGCAAGAACGGCCCCCTCGCCCTCGCGTTCAACGCGCTCGTCATCGCCTTCATGCTGGCGCCGCTGCTGGTGGTGTGCGTGGTGGCGTTCACGCCCGAGAACACGCTCACGCTGCCGACCACCGAGTTCTCGCTGCGCTGGTTCCGTGCGGCCTTCGAGCATCCGGACTTCATGCAGTCGTTCTGGAACAGCCTGTGGCTGGCGCTCGCGTCGGCCACCATCGCGACGCTGCTCGCGGTGCCGGCCGGCATGGCGATCACGCGCTACAGCTTTCCGGGACGCGACTTCCTGAACGGCCTGTTCCTGTCGCCGCTGATCATTCCGCACCTGGTGCTGGGCGTGGCGCTGCTGCGGTTGTTCGCGCTGGTCGGCGGCACCGGCAGCTTCGGCTTTTTGGTGTTCGCGCATGCGCTGATCGTCACGCCCTACACGCTGCGGCTGGTGGTGGCGGCGCTGGTCGGTTTCGACCGCAGCGCGGAGCAGGCCGCGCTGTCGCTCGGCGCGAGCCAGGCCACGGTGTTCCGCCGGATCACGCTGCCGATGATCCTGCCGGGCGTCACCGGCGGCTGGCTGCTGGCCTTCATCAACAGCTTCGACGAAGTCACGATGTCGATCTTCGTGACCTCGCCGAGCACGGTGACGCTGCCGGTGCGCATGTACATGTACGCGACCGAGTCGATCGACCCGCTGATGGCGGCGGTGTCGGCGCTGATGGTGGGGGTGACCGCGGTCGCGATGATCATCCTGGATCGGCTCTACGGCCTCGACCGTGTGCTGGTGGGTCGCCACTGAGACCCATGGAATGAGCGCCGGGCAACCGCTGATGCGCCGCGTGGCCGAGAAGGACCGCGAGGCCGTGGCCTTCACGATCGACGGCCAGCCCGCGCAGGCGCTGGTGGGCGACACCGTGCTGACGGCCGTGCTCACGCAGTGCGGGCAGCTGCGCCGCAACGAGTTCAGCGATGCGCCGCGCGCCGGCTTCTGTTTGATGGGCGCCTGCCAGGACTGCTGGATCGCGACGGAAGAGGGCGCCCGCCTGCGCGCCTGCTCGACCTTCATCGCGCCGGGCATGGCCTTGCGCACGGGCGGCGCCGCATGACGCGGACGACCTCGGCCGCCGCGTTGCAGCCCGTGATCGTCGGCGCCGGGCCGGCCGGCGTGCGCGCGGCGCAGACGCTGGTCGCGCACGGTGCGCGGCCGGTGCTGATCGACGAAGCCGCGCGCGCTGGCGGGCAGATCTATCGCCGTCCGCCCGCGCATTTCAAGCGCTCGCCGGCCGTGCTCTACGGCACCGAGGCCGCGCGTGCCACGGCGGTGCATGCGGCCTTCGACAGCCTGCGCGCGCAGATCGACTACCGGCCCGACAGCCTCGTGTGGAACGTGCAGGACGCGCGGCTCGACGTGCTGCATGCGCCGTCGCAGACCACGCGCACCGTGCCGTACGCGCAACTGATCGTGGCGACCGGCGCCACCGACCGCGTGCTGCCGGTGCCGGGCTGGACGCTGCCCGGCGTCTACACGCTGGGCGGCGCGCAGGTCGCGCTCAAGTTCCAGGGCTGCGCGATCGGCGAGCGCGTGGTGTTCATGGGCAGCGGGCCGCTGCTGTACCTCGTCGCCTACCAATACGCGAAGGCCGGCGCGCAGGTGGCGGCGGTGCTCGACACCGCGCGGCTGGCCGACCAGGTCGCCGCCATGCCCGCGATGCTCACGCAGCCGACCGTGTTCGCGAAGGGCGTGTATTACGTGGCCTGGCTGCGTGCGCATGGCGTGGCGCTGCACAGCGGCGTGACGCCGTTGCGCATCGAGGGCGACGCGCGCGTGCGTGGCGTGGTGTTCGCCCAAGGCGGGCGCGAGTGCACGCTGGCCTGCGATGCCGTCGGCTTCGGCCACGCGCTGCGCTCGGAGACGCAACTGGCCGATCTGCTGGGCTGCGATTTCGCCTATGCGCCGATGCAGCGCGCCCATCTGCCGGTGCGGGACGCGCGCGGGCGCAGCAGCGTGCGCGGCGTCTACCTCGCGGGCGACGGCGCCGGGATCATGGGCGCCGACGCGGCCGAATGGGCCGGCGAACTCGCCGCGTTGACGCTGCTGGCCGACGCGGGCATCGCGCTGGACGCATCGCGCACGGCCCGTGCCGCGGCGCTCGAAGCCCGGCTCGATCGCCTGATGGTCTTCCGGCGCGGCCTCGAACGCGCCTTCCCGTTTCCGACTGGCTGGGCTGCGCAGGCGCCGGACGACCTGGTGGTCTGCCGCTGCGAGAACGTCACGGCCGGCACCTTGCGCGAGACCGTGCGCGCCACCGGCGCCGACGAACTGAACCGCCTGAAGGCGCTGACGCGTGTCGGCATGGGACGCTGCCAGGGGCGCATGTGCGGCGTCGCGGCGGCCGAGATCCTGGCGCATGCGAGCGGGCGGCCGATCGATGCGGTCGGGCGCTTGCGTGGACAGGCGCCGATCAAGCCGATACCGATCCATCTCGTGCATGCGGACGAGCACGTCGACGAAGCGGCTGGCGAACCGATGCACGAAAGGGCGGACGCATGACCCGGCGCATCGACACCGACGTCGCGATCGTCGGCGGCGGCATCGTCGGCAGTTCGGCTGCGCTGGCATTGCGCCGCATGGGCCTGCGCGTGGTGCTGCTGGAGCGCGACCTGTGCGGCTCGCGCTCCAGCGGCGTCAACTACGGCGGCGTGCGGCGACAGGGCCGGCCGATGAGCCAGTTGCCGCTGGCGCAGCGCGCCCACGGCATCTGGGGAAGCCTGGGCGAACGGATCGGCACCGATGGCGAATACCTGCGTTCCGGCCACTTCAAGATCGCCCGCAGCGAGGCCGACCTGGCCGCGCTCGAACGCTACCGCGACATGGCGCGCGACTTCGACCTGGGCATCGACATCCTCTCGGGTGCGCGCCTGCGCGAGCGCTGCCCGTGGCTCGGCGGCAAGGCGGTCGGCGGCTCGCTGTGCATGGAAGACGGCCAGGCCAATCCGCGGCTCGTGTCGCCGGCCTTCGCGCAGGCCGCGCGGCGTGCGGGCGCGGAGATCCACGAGCGCACGCGGGTCGACGAGATCGCGCACGACGGCCGGTTGTTTCATCTGCGTGCGACGAACGCGGACAAGTCAACGGATGCACCCGATGCGCCTGAAGCCATCGAGGTGCAGGCGCCGGTGCTGCTCAACTGCGCGGGCGCGTGGGCCAACGCGATCGCCGAGCAGTTCGGCGAAGCGGTGCCGATGCATTCCGGCCATCCGGCGATGGCGGTGACCGAGCCCGTGCCCTTCTTCATGGACTGGAGCCTGGGCGTCGAAGGCGGCGGCGTGTACTGCCGCCAGGTGGCGCGCGGCAACCTGGTGCTCGGCGGTGGCCCCGGGCGCGCGATCGATGCCGACCGTGCGCGCTCCGACCGCGCTTCGCTGGCCGCGCTGGCCACCCAGGCGATCGAACTGCTGCCGGTGCTGCGCCATGCGCACTTCATCCGTACCTGGAGCGGCACCGAGGGCTACCTGCCCGACCGCCAACCGGTGATCGGCCCGAGCCGCACGACGCCCGGCCTGTTCCATGGCTTCGGCTTTGCGGGCGCCGGCTTCCAGGTCGGCCCGGCGGTCGGCGAAGTGCTGGCCGAGCTGGTGCGCGATGGCCGCAGCAGCACGCCGATCGAGGCTTTCTCCATCCAGCGCTTCGTGGCCGACAAGGCTGTCGCCGCTGGCGAAGTAGCCGCCTCGGCACTTGCGCACTGAATTCCGTTCCCTGTTCCCACCTGCATCTCTTCCATCGTCCTTCACATCCCCTCGAAAGGAAAAGCCATGTCACTTTCCCATCAGTCCAACGTGCTGCGCCGCGCGCTCCTCACCGTCGCAGCTGCAGCCGCCCTGGCCGCTGGCGGCACCGCCAGTGCCCAGACCAAGACGCTCTACATCGGCATGAACGGCGGGACCATGGAGAAGGCGTACACGCAGTACGTGTTCCCGGCCTTCGAGAAGCTTTATGGCGCGAAGGTGGTGGTGGTGCCCGGCACGTCGTCGGACATCCTGGCCAAGGCGCAGGCCAACAAGGACAGGCCGCAGATGCACGTGATGTTTCTGGACGACGGCGTGATGGTCCGCGCGATCGGCATGGGCCTGTGCGAGAAGCAGCGCCCGAGCGAGGCGCTGAGCCAGATCTACCCCGCCGCGCGCTTCAAGGGCGACATGGCCAGCGGCGTGAGCCTGGGCGTGACCGGACTGGCCTACAACGCCAAGATGTTCAAGGAAAAGGGCTGGGCGGCGCCGACCTCGTGGATGGACCTGGCCGACCCGAAGTTCAAGGGCAAGGTGGTGTTCCAGTCGGCGTCGGCGTCATCGTTCGGCTTGCACGGCTTCCTGATGTTCAACCGCATCCAGGGCGGCAACGACAAGAACGTCGAGCCGGGCTTCAAGGCCTGGCCGACGACGATCGGCCCGAACGTGCTGGAGTACATCCCGAGCTCGGCCAAGATCTCCGAGATGGTCCAGACCGGCGAGGCGGCCATCTTCCCGCTGACGCCGACGGCGGTGGCGGCGCTGAAGGTCAAGGGCATTCCGGTCGAATACGCCAATCCGAAGGAAGGCTCGGTGGTGCTGATGGTCGGCCAGTGCGTGATCGCCAACAACAGCGAACCCGAGTTGGCCCAGAAGCTCGCCGAGTTCCTGCTGACGCCGCTGGCGCAGGCCAACGTGCTGCAGTTCAGCAGCCAGATCCCGACCAACCCGAAGGCCCCGGCCACGGGTGACGGCGCGACGCAGGTGGCGGCGATCAACGGCTACATGAAGACGGCGATCACCGTGGACTGGGAGAGCGTGAATGCCAATCGTCCGGCTTGGAATGCGCGGTGGAACAAGACGATCGAGCGTTGATGTTTTTTGGGGGGGCGGCGCGTACTGTGCGCGTCAGTGTGATGCTGTCCTTGGACGTTGAAGAAGCGCCCGGCATGCGCTGAGGCTTCTCCGGGACGTTGGGAGAACGCGCCCGGTACGCGGTGTGGGCCAGGCGACCCGCTGCGCCGGCCCTTCGGGCTTCCTTGCGGTGCTCGCTTCAGGCGGGGTCCGCAGAACTCGCTCCGGCTTCGCCTCCACTCAAACAGCTGCGGC
>JAZKDL010000506.1:1549-16183 GCA_040387575.1 Pseudomonadota bacterium | reverse complement strand
GCCAGGATGTGGCTGTGGCCGTCTTCATGCTGCAGACCTTCGCCGTTCAGCGTGGTGCGCCCCGACGTGCCGCCCAGCAGGAAGCCGCGGGCCTGCATGTCGCCGGCCGCCCAGGCCAGGTCACCGATGCGCTGGAAGCCGAACATCGAGTAGTACACATAGAACGGCACCATGATGCGGTTGTTCGTGCTGTACGACGTCGCGGCCGCGATCCAGCTCGACATGCCGCCGGCCTCGTTGATGCCTTCCTGCAGGATCTGGCCGGACTTGTCTTCCTTGTAGTACATGACCTGGTCCTTGTCGACCGGCGTGTACTGCTGCCCCGCGGGGTTGTAGATGCCGATCTGGCGGAACAGCCCTTCCATGCCGAAGGTGCGCGCCTCGTCGACCAGGATCGGCACGACGCGCGGGCCCAGCGCCTGGTCGCGCAGCAACTGCGTGAGGAAGCGCACGTAAGCCTGGGTCGTCGAGATCTCGCGGCCTTCCGCGGTCGGCTCGAGCACCGCCTTGAAGGTTTCCAGCGGCGGCACCGTGAAGCTCTCGTCGGACTTCACGCGGCGGTGCGGCAGATAGCCGCCGAGGGCCTTGCGGCGCTCGTGGAGATACTTCATCTCGGGCGTGTCGTCGGCCGGCTTGTAGAACGGCAGTTCGGCGATCTGGCTGTCCGGGATCGGGATGTTGAAGCGGTCGCGGAAGGCCTTGATGTCCTCGTCGCCGAGCTTCTTGGTCTGGTGGACCGTGTTCTTGCCTTCGCCGATCTTGCCCATGCCGAAGCCCTTGACGGTCTTGACGAGCAGCACGGTCGGCTGACCCTGGTGGTTCTGCGCCGAATGGAAGGCGGCGTACACCTTCTGCGAGTCGTGACCGCCGCGTTGCAGGTTCCAGACCTCGTCGTCGCTCAGGTGCTCGACCATCTTCAGCGTGCGCGGATCGCGGCCGAAGAAGTTCTTGCGGACGTAGGCGCCGTCGTTGGCCTTGAAGGACTGATAGTCGCCGTCGTTGCACTCCATCATGATCTTGCGCAGTGCGCCGTCCTTGTCGGCGGCCAGCAGGGCGTCCCAGCCCTTGCCCCAGACCAGCTTGAGCACGTTCCAGCCGGCACCGCGGAACTCGCCTTCGAGCTCCTGGATGATCTTGCCGTTGCCGCGCACCGGCCCGTCGAGGCGCTGCAGGTTGCAGTTGATGACGAAGATCAGGTTGTCGAGCTTCTCGCGTGCGGCCAGGCCGATCGCGCCGAGCGATTCGACCTCGTCCATTTCACCGTCGCCGCAGAACACCCAGACCTTGCGGTTCTCGGTGTTCGCGATGCCGCGGGCATGCAGGTACTTCAGGAAGCGCGCCTGGTAGATCGCCATCAGCGGGCCGAGGCCCATCGACACCGTCGGGAACTGCCAGAACTCGGGCATCAGCTTCGGATGCGGGTAGCTCGACAGGCCCTTGCCGTCGACTTCCTGGCGGAAGTTGAGCAGTTGCTCTTCGCTCAGCCGGCCTTCGAGGTAGGCGCGGGCGTAGATACCGGGCGACACGTGGCCCTGGATGTACAGCAGGTCGCCGCCGTGGTTCTCGCTCTCGGCATGCCAGAAATGGTTGAAGCCGGCGCCGAACATGCTGGCCAGCGAGGCGAAAGAACCGATGTGGCCGCCGAGGTCGCCGCCTTCGGGTGGATGGTGGCGGTTGGCCTTGACCACCATCGCCATCGCGTTCCAGCGCATGTAGGCACGCAGGCGCTGCTCGATCTCGAGGTTGCCGGGGCTGCGCGCTTCCATCTCGGGCTCGAGCGTGTTCACGTAGCCGGTGTTGGCCGAGAACGGCATGTCGACGCTGTTCTGGCGCGCATGCTCGAGCAGTTGCTCCAACAGGAAATGCGCCCGATCGGGGCCTTCGCTCTGAATGACGGCTGACAGCGCGTCCATCCATTCACGGGTTTCCTGTGCATCCGCGTCGTTCGCGGCCGAGCCGAATGTGTTCTCGGGGATTGCCGACATGCGTGTCTCCTGATGAGGTTGTGGCGGTAATTTAGTGCGGTATTCCGCAGCGCGCGGGAGTTTCTCACAGAAATCAGGGGATTCCAAATGGTGCATAGTGATTTCTTATTGTGAAATATAGAGCATGCACGCGTCCAGAATCGACGCCAAATCGCTTGTGGACGAAGGCCGTCCCCTAAACTCGCCTGATGCCCCTCTTCTCCCCGATCGCGGTGGCGCGCAGCGCTGTCAAGGCGTCGCCCCTCTCATGGTGGCGTCGATGGTGGCGTCGCCAGACGCCGATGCTGCAGGATGCCGTCGCGATGCTGGCGCCCCTGGCCGCCGTCCTGCTGTTCCTGGCCGCGATCGTGTCGGCGTTCTGGTATCTGCGGGTCGAAGAAGTCGAACGCGAGCAGGAATCCGTCAAACGCGACGTCGAGTACGCACAGCAACGCGTCCGGCTTCGGCTGCTGGAACGGCAGGAACAGCTCATGCGCATCGCGCGCGATGCATCCAACCGCGAAATCGATGCGGCCGAATTCACCAGCCGCGCGGAATCGCTGGTCAGCCAATTTCCGGAGCTCCAGGCCGTCAGCTGGGTCGATGACAGACGCCGATTCAAGGCGGGCTATGCGGGACCGAGCGTGCATCCGGCGCTGCAGCACGCGATCGGCGATGTGCTGCGTCCTGGGGATACCGAAAGCAATTACGCGCTCTCGCGTGAACTGCGCCAACCCGTGTATTCCCAGCCAATGGCCGGCAGCGATCCACCGCCGATGCTGCAGCTCCACATTCCATTGTTCGACCAGGGCCTGTTCGCCGGCGTGCTGATCGGCGAGTTTTCTGTCGACGGCTTGTTGCGTTACGGCATGCCGGCCGAAGTCTCGGCGCGCTATGCCCTGGCGATGCTCGATGCCAAGGGCGGCGTCATCGCCGGCAATACGGTCGCGAATCCTCGGGAGACCGTGACGCGCCTCCTGCCATGGATCGAGAGCACCAACGAATATGAGGTGCCGGTATCGCCGGTCGGCAACGCGCTGGTATTGCGCGCGCAGGCCTACCGCACGTCGCAGGGCGTCGTCGGCAACGGGCTCTTCTGGCTGGTCGGCGCGCTGAGCGTGCTCACCAGCTGGATGCTGATCGGCACCTGGCGCCACACGCGCAAGCGGCTCCAGGCGCAGCAGGCGCTGATCGTCGAGACGAACTTCCGCCGCGCCATGGAAAACTCGATGCTCACCGGCATGCGTGTGCTGGACCTCGAAGGCCGCATCACCTACGTGAACGCCGCCTTCTGCGCCATGACCGGCTGGAGCGAAGCCGAACTGGTCGGCCAGAAGCCGCCGTTTCCCTATTGGCTCGAAACCGACCGCGAAGTCATGAACGAGCGGCTCGAGGAAGAAATCCACGGCCGTGCGTTGCCCGGCGGTTTCCAGGTCCGAGTGAAGCGCAAGAACGGCAGCGTCTTCAACGCGCGGCTCTACGTGTCGCCGCTGATCGACGCGCGCGGTCACCAGACCGGCTGGATGACGTCGATGACCGACATCACCGAGCCCACGCGCATCCGCGAACAACTTTCGGCGTCGTACGAGCGTTTTACGACCGTGCTGGAGGCGCTGGACGCGGCCGTGTCGGTCGCGCCGATCGGCAGCGAAGAGCTGCTGTTCGCCAACAAGCTGTACCGCCTCTGGTTCGGCTCCAACACCGTCGGCCACCTGGGCATGGTGGCGCAGGCCGGCGTTCCGGCCTCGGCCGCGCAGGACGAGGCGCTGGACGACGTCGACCCGTTCGCCGGTTTGCCGATCGACACGCTGACGGCGGCGCAACCGGCCAACAACGAGATCTTCGTGCCAGAGCTGGGCAAATGGCTTGAAGTGCGTTCGCGCTACCTGACCTGGGTCGACGGCCGACTCGCCCAGCTGGTGATCGCCACCGACATCACGCCGCGGCGCGATGCCGAGGAGCAGGCCGCGGCGCAGGCCGACCGAGCACAGTCCGCAAGCCGGTTGATCACGATGGGCGAGATGGCATCGAGCGTCGCCCATGAGCTCAATCAGCCGCTGACCGCGATCAGCAACTATTGCAACGGGATGATGTCCCGCATCAAGAACCAGCAGATCGATTCGGAGACGCTGCTCGCCGCGCTCGACAAGACGTCGCGGCAGGCGCAACGCGCCGGGCAGATCATCCAGCGCATCCGATCGTTCGTGAAGCGGAGCGAGCCGAATCGCACGCCGTCGGATGTCGCGCTGATGGTGAGCGAAGCGGTCGAGCTCGCCGGCATCGAACTGCGGCGGCGCAACGTCAGGCTCAACCATTACGTCGCGGCACGGTTGCCGATCGTGCTGGTCGACCCGATCCTGATCGAGCAGGTGCTGGTCAACCTGCTCAAGAACGCCGCCGAATCGATCGACTTGGCCGAGCGGCCGCTGGCTCGGCGCAGCGTCGAGTTGCGCGTGCTGCCAAAGATCATCGAAGGCCACAAGGCGGTCGAGTTCTCGGTGCAGGACACCGGCGCCGGGCTGGCGCCGGAAGTCATGGACCGCCTCTACGAGGCCTTCTTCTCCACCAAGCCGGAAGGCATGGGCATCGGACTGAACCTGTGCCGCACGATCGTGGAGTCGCACAGAGGGCGGATGCAGGCAGAGAACATCTACAATGGCCCCGACGTGGTCGGATGCCGTTTTTCCTTCTGGATTCCGGTGATGGACGCTATCAGTTCTGTAGCAAACGACGAGGCAAAGGTACCCGCATGAGCTTGATTCCGAAGAAGGGCACGGTCTATGTCGTCGATGATGACGAGGCCGTTCGAGATTCACTCCAGTGGCTGCTGGAGGGCAAGGACTACAGGGTCCGATGCTTCGATTCAGCCGAATCCTTCTTGTCCCGCTACGACTCCCGCGAGGTGGCCTGCCTGATCGTCGACATCCGCATGGGTGGCATGACCGGCCTCGAACTGCAGGATCGCCTGATCGAACGCCGCTCTCCGTTGCCGATCGTCGTCATCACCGGCCACGGCGACGTGCCGATGGCGGTCGACAGCATGAAGAAGGGCGCGATGGATTTCATCCAGAAGCCTTTCAACGAAGACGAACTCGTGGCACTCGTCGAACGCATGCTCGAACACGCTCGCGGCGCATTTGCCCAGCACCAGCAGTCGGCCAGCCGCGACGCCTTGCTGTCCAAGCTCACCGGCCGCGAAGCGCAGGTTCTCGAACGCATCGTCGCCGGTCGCCTGAACAAGCAGATCGCCGACGACCTCGGCATCAGCATCAAGACGGTGGAGGCGCATCGCGCCAACATCATGGAAAAACTGAACGCCAACACGGTCGCCGACCTGTTGAAGATCGCACTCGGCCAGGCTCAACCGCCTGCAAAGGCGCCCTGATCTGCTATCGCCTCGATAGGCACAGTTGACCCCACGCCTGCGCAAGCGGGCGTTTTTACTTGGAAAATGATTTCCCGATGACAGCTCAATTGATCGACGGCAACGCCCTCTCCCGCACGCTTCGCGCCGATGTCGCCAGCCGTGCCGCAGCCCTCAAGACCCGTGGCGTGACGCCCGGCCTGGCGGTGGTGCTGGTGGGCGAGAACCCGGCCAGCCAGGTCTACGTCCGCAACAAGGTGAAGGCCTGCGAGGACAACGGCCTGCATTCGGTGTTGGAGAAATACCCGGTCGACCTCAGCGAGGCCGATCTGCTCGCACGCGTCGATGCACTCAACAACGACCCGGCGATCCACGGGATCCTCGTGCAGTTGCCGCTTCCGGCACACATCGACGCACAGAAGGTGATCGAGGCCATTTCACCCGAGAAGGACGTGGATGGCTTCCACGTCGCCAGCGCCGGTGCACTGCTGACGGGCGCACCCGGCTTCTGGCCGTGCACGCCTTTCGGCTGCATGAAGATGCTCGAATCCATCGGCTATGACCTGCGCGGCAAGCATGCCGTCGTGATCGGCCGAAGCAACATCGTCGGCAAGCCGATGGCGCTGATGCTGCTGGCGAAGAACGCGACCGTGACCATCTGCCACAGCGCCACGCCGGATCTCGGCGCGATGACGCGCCAGGCCGACGTGATCGTCGCGGCGGTCGGCAAGCGCAACGTGCTCACGGCCGACATGGTCAAGCCCGGCGCCGTCGTGATCGACGTTGGCATGAACCGCAATGACGAAGGCAAGCTCTGCGGCGACGTCGACTTCGCCGGCGTCCGCGAAGTGGCGAGTTGGATCACGCCCGTGCCGGGCGGCGTCGGTCCGATGACCATCACCATGCTGCTCGTGAACACGCTCGAGGCCGCGGAACGTTCCGCCGGCTGACTTGAACTTTGAGGCGCGCGCCGCCAGATGCCCATCATGACCAATCCGCTCCTCGACTTCACCGACCTCCCGCTGTTCGACCAGATTCGGCCCGAGCATGTGGCGCCCGCCGTCGATATCCTCCTGGCTGATGCCGATGCGGCGCTGCAGACAGTCACCGCGCCGGACTTCCCGGCGGAGTGGCTGGCGATCTCGAAGGTGCTGGACGTGGCCTCCGAGCGCTTCAGCCGTGCCTGGGGCGCCGTCGGGCATCTGAACGCCGTAGCCGATACGCCCGAATTGCGCGCCGCCTACAACGACGCGATGCCACGCGTGACCGCCTTCTGGACGCGACTGGGCTCCGACGAGCGGCTGTATGCGAAGTACAAGGCGATCGACGTCGCCTCGCTCAACGCCGAGCAACGCCAGGCGCACCGCAATGCCGTGCGCAACTTCGTGCTCGGCGGTGCAGAACTGCAGGGCGCAGCCAAGGAACGCTTCGCGGCGATCCAGGAGCGCCAGGCGGAACTGAGCCAGAAATTCAGCGAGAACTCCCTGGACGCCACGGATGCCTTCGCGCACTACGTCGAGTTCGGTGAACTCGAAGGCGTGCCGGCCGACGTGATCGGCGCCGCGCGCGCAGCCGCCGAAGCCGAAGGCCGCACCGACTACAAGCTCACGCTGAAGATGCCTTGCTATCTGCCGGTGATGCAGTTCGCCAAGCGCAGCGCGCTGCGCGAAACGCTCTACCGCGCCTACGCCACCCGCGCCAGCGAGTTCGGCAAGCCCGAATTCGACAACACCGCGCTGATCGCCGAGATCCTCGCGCTGCGCGAAGAAGAAGCCAAGCTGCTCGGCTATCGCAACTTCGGCGAACTGTCGGTCGTGCCGAAGATGGCGGAATCGCCCGAGCAGGTCGTGAAGTTCCTGCGCGACCTCGCCATCAAGGCCAAGCCCTACGGCGAGCGCGACCTGGCCGATCTGCACGCATTCGCGTCGAGTGAACTCGGCCTGCTCGATCCGCAGCCCTGGGATTGGACGTACGTCGGCGAGAAGCTCAAGGAAGCGCGCTATGCGTTCAGCGAGCAAGAGGTGAAGCAGTACTTCCCGGCGCCCAAGGTCATGGCCGGTCTGTTCAAGATCGTCGAGACGCTGTTCGAAGTGTCGATCCGCCGCGACAGCGCGCCGGTCTGGCATCCGAGCGTCGAGTTCTACCGCATCGAACGCGCCGGCCAGAAGGTCGGCCAGTTCTACCTCGACCCGTCCGCGCGCGCCGCCAAGCGCGGCGGCGCCTGGATGGACGACGTGCGCGCCCGCTGGCTTCGCCCCGACACCGGCGCGCTGCAGACGCCGATCGCCCAACTGGTCTGCAACTTCGCCGAAGGTGTCGACGGCAATCCACCGCTGCTCACGCACGACGACGTGACCACGCTGTTCCACGAGTTCGGCCATGGCCTGCAACACATGCTCACGCAGATCAACGAGCGCGACGTGTCGGGCATCAGCGGCGTCGAGTGGGACGCGGTCGAGCTGCCCAGCCAGTTCATGGAGAACTTCTGTTGGGAATGGGACGTGCTGCAGAACATGACCGCGCACGTCACCACCGGCGAGCCGCTGCCGCGCGCGCTGTTCGACAAGATGACGGCGGCCAAGAACTTCCAGAGCGGCATGCAGACGCTGCGCCAGATCGAGTTCTCGCTGTTCGACATGCTGCTGCACACCGAGTACGCCGCCGCCACGGCAAAGACCGGCGACGTGATGGCGCTGCTCGGCAAGGTGCGCAGTGAAGTGGCCGTGATGCCGTCGCCGCCATTCAGCCGCACGCCGAACACCTTCGGCCACATCTTCTCGGGTGGCTATGCGGCGGGCTACTACAGCTACAAGTGGGCCGAGGTGCTGAGCGCCGACGCCTATGCGGCGTTCGAAGAAACCGCAGGCAGCAACGGTCAGCCAAATATCGAGACCGGCCGCAAGTACCGCCAGGCGATCCTGGAATCGGGCGGCAGCCGCAGCGCGATGGAGTCGTTCAAGGCCTTCCGAGGCCGCGAACCGCAGCTCGATGCGCTGTTGCGCCACCAGGGCATGGGCGAGCCGGTCGCGGCCTGATGCGCCATGGCCTCCGGGCTCCGCCTCGCGGCGGATGGCCCGGACGCCTTATCAGTCGAAGCGCAGCGTCTCGACGCCCGACGGCGTGCCGAGCAGGCACACGTTGGCGCGCTGGTGCGCGAAGACGCCGACAGTGACCACGCCCGGCCACTGACTCACTTCGGATTCGAAACCGCGCGGATCGGTGATCTTCAGACCGGTCACGTCGACGATGTGCTGGCCGTTGTCGGTTACCAGTGCAACGCCATCTTTCTCACGCACCTGGGCGTTGCCGCCGAGTCGCTCGAACTGGCGCATGATGCGACGCGCCGCCATCGGAATGACTTCCACCGGCAGCGGAAAGGCACCCAGCGTGTGCACACGCTTTGACGCATCTGCGATGCAGACGAAACTGCGCGACTGCGCCGCCACGATTTTCTCGCGCGTCAGCGCAGCGCCGCCGCCCTTGATCATGAAACCGCGGCCGTCGATCTCGTCCGCGCCGTCGATGTAGACGGCCAATTCGTCGACCGCATTGCTGTCGAACACCTCGATGCCCAGCGCCTTCAAGCGTTCGGTCGATGCAACCGAGCTGGACACGGCGCCCTTGATGTCGTTCTTGATGGTGGCCAGCGCGTCGATGAACTTGTTGACCGTCGAACCGGTGCCCACGCCGACGATCGCGCCCTTCACCACATAGTCCAGTGCGGCCCGGCCGACCTGCTCCTTCAATTGGTCTTGGGTGAATTGGGGCGTGCTCATCAGGGAGAATCCTTGGTTGTTCGAAGTCGAGAATTATCCGATGCCAATGCCGCTGCCCTCGTCGCTCTATGGACTTGCCCGTCCTTTCCTGTTCGGTTTCGATGCCGAGCACGCCCATGAAATCACGCTCGGCACGCTGGCACGAACACAGAACACGCCGCTGGCCTGTCTGTACGCGGCGCCGCGCGTGGACGACCCCGTCACGCTCGCCGGGCTGGTCTTCCCGAATCGGGTCGGACTTGCCGCTGGCCTGGACAAGAACGCGCGATGCATCGACGCGTTCTCCGCGATGGGTTTCGGCTTCGTCGAGGTCGGTACCGTCACACCGAAAGCACAGGCCGGCAATCAGCGCCCGCGGATCTTCCGGCTGCCCGAGCGCGACGCGCTGATCAACCGCCTTGGCTTCAACAACGATGGCCTGGACGCCTTCCTCGCCAACGTCTCGAAGGCGCGCTTCCGGACGAACGGCGCCGCGCAGCCGCCGATGCTGCTCGGGCTGAATATTGGCAAGAATGCGACAACCCCGATCGAGCGGGCCGCGGACGACTATCTGCTGTGCCTCGATGGCGTCTATCCGCATGCGGATTACGTGACGGTCAACATATCCAGCCCGAACACCGCCAACCTGCGCTCGCTGCAAAGCGACGACGCACTCGATGCGCTCCTCGGCGTGATTGCGCAGCGACGCGAAGCGCTGATGGCGCAGCACCGGAAGCGCGTGCCGTTGTTCGTGAAGATCGCGCCTGACCTCGACGATGCGCAGGTCGACGTGATCGCGGCCACACTGAAGCGGCACGGCATGGACGGCGTGATTGCGACCAACACGACACTGTCGCGCGAGGCCGTCGCAGGCTTGCCGCATGCGCAGGAAACTGGCGGCCTGTCGGGCGCGCCGGTTCGCGAGGCCAGCAACCGGGTCATCGCGCAACTGCGCGCGGCGCTTGGGGCGGGCTTTCCGATCATCGGCGTTGGCGGCGTTCTGAGCGCGGCGGACGCTGAGGCAAAGCTTGCAGCCGGCGCCGATGTGGTCCAGATCTACACCGGACTCATCTACCGTGGCCCGGCGCTGGTGCGCGAGGCTGCGCACGCATTGCGCAAGGCCCGCCGCAGCAGCTGATCGGGATTGCGTACCGCGCGCTTTTTTGCGGCATCCGATGCAAGGCGACGTCGGTGCAACGACGCCAGACGCTCAGCGCAACCGCCAAAGCATCGGCGCGACGAAAGCGGCCCAGCGCAGCAGCTTGCGCGGACCGACGACCGCCACGACAGCAGCAGCAGCCACACCTGACGCAACTGGATGTGCGCGCGCCATGCGAAGCGCCATTTCGCTTGCGGTTTCATCCGGCGGCGGCTCCGCTGCAGGTTCAGGCAAACGAGGCGCTTGCAGCACCGCAATTCGCTCGCGCTGCTGAGCCATGCGCACAAGCAATTCATCACGCGAAACGGGATGACGGCGTGGTGCACGCGGCTCTCCATCGTCGTCCTTGCCCAGATCGAAACGCTCCTGCGCCCAGGCCCAGTCGCGCGCGATTTCCTCGCGCACTGGAGTGAAGGCGGCAGATGCGCCGTTCAGCAGTTTCCAGAGTCCGAGCAGAGACGCAACCCAGAGCACGACCCAGACGCCAGCAACGGACCATGCTGCCATCGTCCGATGCGGCGTGTCCCAGAAATGGACCACGACCGCAACCGACAACAAAGCTACGGCAACCGTCGTCAGCCCGAGTACCACGATGACCAGGACCAGCATCAGCTTGAAGCGTTGCTTTTCCTCATCCCATGCCATGCGCAGCAACTGCGCACGGTCCTCGGCAGCGATCGCACCCTCGCCGGCAGCGATCTTCAGTTGCCGGATCTTTCGGTCCAGCCCCAGCATCGACAACAGATTCATTGATCAGCGGCGACGGCCAAGCAACAACCCGACGAGCACGCCCACGGCGAGCGCGCCCGCCGCAATCTGCCACGGCTCGTCGTGCGCGTACGCATTGGCGGTTGTAGCGGCTTCCTTGGCCTTCAGGGCTGCCAGCTTGCTTTTCTCAGCAGCGAGTTCGCGCGCAATGGCGAGCTTGGTTTCGACACGCTGACGCAGCGCCTTGATCTGCGGCATGGACTCCAGATCCTTGCCGCCAAGCACGCCCTTGACGTCGCTGGCGAGTTCTTCGACCACCGCATTGGCGGCAGCTTCGAGGTTCTTGGATGCACTCATTGGGATCTTTCTCCGTGATTCGCGCCGGCACCGCGCCGGCAGACGCCATGCCTGCAAGCGGCATGCCGTTCCATGGTACATGCGGACTCAGGGTCACCCAAGCAATGCCGCCACGCGTTGTCCGATTGCCAGGCTGCTCGTGAGTCCGGGCGACTCGATTCCGAAGAGATTCACAAGCCCGGGAACGCCATGCACATCGGGGCCCTCTACCGCGAAGTCGCGCGCAGGTTCGCCGGGGCCGGAGATCTTCGGCCTGATTCCGGCATATCCCGGAATCAGGGCGCCGTCGGGCAATGCGGGCCAGTACTTGCGCACCTTGTCATAGAAGCCATCGCCACGCGACGGATCGACCACGAGATCGTCGGGCGACGATACCCACTGCACGTCGGGGCCGAACTTGGCCTGTCCACCGAGATCGAGCGTCAGGTGCACGCCCAGGCCAGCCGCTTCCGGCACCGGATAGATCAGTCGACTGAACGGTGCGCGGCCACCCAGGGTGAAATAGCTGCCCTTTGCGAAATGCGCCTCGGGCACGGCGCTGGTCGGCAATCCGGTGAATCGGCGCGCCAATGCCGGTGCACCCAGACCTGCCGCGTTCACTACGCGCGCGCAGCGCAGCGTCGTGCCATCGTCCGTGGTCAGCACGATGCCTTGCGCCGTGCAGGCAGCCTGCGCCACCGGCGACTTTAGTGCGAGCACGCCACCCGCGTGCTCCAGGTCGCCTTGATAGGCCAGCATCAATGCGTGGCTGTCGACGATGCCGGTGCTCGGTGAATGCAGCGCTGCAAGGCATTCGAGTTGCGGCTCCCTCGCCAGGGCCTCGGCGCGCGTCAACAACACCAGATCATCAACGCCATTGGCCCGCGCCTTGGAGGCGATGGCGTCGAGCTCCGCGACCTGCGCGATGGATGTTGCGACGATAAGCTTGCCGCAGCGTCGATGCGGCACGCCGCGCTCGGCCGCATAGGCATAGAGCGCCCGCTTGCCTTCGACGCACAACTGCGCTTTGAGCGACCCTTGCGGATAGTAGATGCCTGCGTGAATGACTTCGCTGTTGCGCGAACTGGTGCCCGTGCCGATGGCACCTTCGGCCTCCAGCACGATCACGTCGTGCCCACGAAGCGCCAGAGCCCGCGCCACAGCGAGACCCACCACACCCGCGCCGATGACGGCGCAATCGATTTCGTCCATATACCGAAGCTTAGCGGCCTCCGGCCTGATCAGGCGGGAGGCTTGCGATACTCCGGCCTGGTCAGGCAGAAGACTGGCAACGAACGAGGTGGGAATTTGGTGGGCGGTGGAGGTTTCGAACCTCCGACCCCAGCAGTGTGAATGCTGTGCTCTACCCCTGAGCTAACCGCCCTTCAGAACGACATGAACATGTCGCTAGAATATTTTCGCGTTATCTGCGAAGCCTCAGATTATGCCACAGCATTTTGGATGCCTGCATCAGCTTTTCTGAAAACTGTCCGACCGCCGCTCGATTTGTCGAGTTGCACCAACAGCGTCTCGTGTGCCGCCAACTCGCTATCACCAGCCGTCAACACCGGCAGATCGAAACCGCGTAGATCGATCAGCACGATCTCGCCGACTGTCGGCTCGTTCGACTGAACATCGATCAACAGCGCGTCCTGGCCGCGCGTAAGGTTGATGTACACATCGGCCAGCAACTGCGCATCGAGCTTGGCGCCGTGGAAAGTCCGATTGGAACGATCGACGCCGAATCGATCGCACAACGCGTCAAGCGAATTGCGTTTGCCGGGATAGACCAGCTTGGCCATGGCCAGCGTGTCGGTCACGTCCGGAGCGAAGGTCCGCAACGGCGGCAGCCCGGCGAGCTCGAACTCCTTGTTCAGAAATCCGACGTCGAACGCCGCGTTGTGGATGATCAGTTCGGCGCCACGCAGGTACTCGACCACGTCATGCGCCAATGTGGCGAACTTCGGCTTGTCGCGCAGGAAGTCGGTCGTGAGGCCGTGCACCTTGAGCGCTTCCTCGTGGCTGTCTCGCTCCGGATTGAAATAGATGTGCAGGTCGTTGCCAGTGAGCTTCCGGTTGAACAGCTCCACGCAACCCAACTCGATGATCCGATCGCCGTTCTCCGCGGAAAGCCCCGTGGTTTCGGTGTCGAGAACGATCTGACGCGACATCAGTGGTTCTCCTTGGCGTGATTGATGGAGTACTTGGGGATCTCGATCGTCACGTCCTGCTGCGCCAGGATCGCCTGGCAACTCAGGCGCGATTGCGGCTCGAGGCCCCAGGCGCGGTCGAGCAGATCGTCCTCGGTCTCATCGGAAGGGTTGAGCGAATTGAAGCCCTGGCGCACCAGCACGTGGCAGGTCGTGCAAGCAGCGCTCATTTCGCAGGCGTGTTCGATATCGATGTGGTTGTCGAGCAGCGCCTCGCAGATTGACGTACCGGCGGGTGCGCTCACTTCGGCGCCCTGCGGACAGTACTCGGGATGGGGAAGAATCTTGATCGTGGGCATGTGCTTGTTCTAAAGGGACTCGATCTGGCGGCCAGCCAGTGCGCGAGCGATACCCTGGTTCATACGGCGCGCGGCAAAGGCCTCGGTCCCGTCCGCCAGCGCCTTGGTCGCCGCTTCGACGACCGCAGCATCCGTCGCCGACAACGCGCCGCGCAACGACGCCATCAAGCGATCGACGGCAGCACGCTCGTCATCGGACAGGAGTGCGCCATCGGCACCCAGCGCGCTCTGTGTGGCCATCAGCATGCGGTCGGCGTCGACACGCGCCTCGACCAGTGCGCGTGCCTTCATGTCCTGCTGGGCGGTCGAAAAGCTGTCCTGCAGCATGGTCGCGATCTGGTCGTCCGACAGGCCGTACGACGGCTTGACGGTCACGCTGGCTTCGACACCGCTGCCCTGCTCTTTGGCGCCGACGCTGAGCAAGCCATCCGCGTCGACCGTGAACGTCACGCGGATGCGCGCCGCACCGGCCGCCATCGGCGGAATGCCGCGCAACGTGAAGCGCGCGAGGCTGCGGCAGTCCGCGACCAGGTCGCGCTCGCCCTGCACCACGTGCAAAGCCAGCGCCGTCTGGCCGTCCTGATAGGTTGTGAAGTCCTGTGCCATCGCCGTCGGGATCGTCTGGTTGCGCGGCACGATCCGCTCGACCAGGCCGCCCATTGTCTCGATGCCAAGCGACAACGGGATCACGTCGAGCAGCAACAATTCGCCCGCGCCGTCGTTGCCGGCCAACTGATTGGCTTGAATGGCGGCACCGAGCGCCACGACCTCGTCAGGGTCCAAGTTGACGAGCGGTTCGCGACCAAAGAAGTCGGCGACGGCACGGCGCACCTGCGGCA
>JAZKDL010000506.1:0-1449 GCA_040387575.1 Pseudomonadota bacterium | reverse complement strand
TTGACGAGCGGTTCGCGACCAAAGAAGTCGGCGACGGCACGGCGCACCTGCGGCATGCGTGTCGAACCACCCACCATCACGATGCCTTGCAGGTCATCGGATTTCAGCCGCGCGTCGCGCAGCGCCTTGCGCACCGCGGCGATGGTGCGATCGGTCAAAGACCTGGTCGCAGCATCGAACTGCTCGCGGTTCAACGCGAGTCTGGCCGTCTTGTGGCCGAGTTGCGCCTCGAACGCTACCGACTCCGCGTTGGTCAACGCCTCCTTGGCAGTGCGCGCAGCAACGAGCACGGCCGCCTTGTCGAGATCACTCGACGCCTGAAGACCTAACTGTGCGAGCACGAAGTCGGCCAGTGCGTGGTCGTAGTCGTCGCCACCGAGCGCAGAGTCGCCGCCAGTGGCAATGACCTCGAACACGCCCTGCGTCAGTCGAAGGATGGAGATGTCGAAAGTGCCGCCGCCCAGGTCGTACACCGCGTAGACGCCTTCGCTGGCGTTGTCCAGGCCATACGCGATCGCGGCCGCAGTGGGCTCGCTGATCAGTCGCAGCACGTTGATGCCCGCGAGCTGAGCGGCATCCTTGGTCGCCTGGCGCTGGCCTTCGTCGAAGTACGCAGGCACGGTGATGACGGCGCCGTACAGCTCGTCGTCGAACGTGTCTTCCGCGCGATAACGCAACGTCGCAAGGATCTCGGCGCTGATCTCGACCGGCGACTTCTCGCCAGCGAGCGTCAGAACCTGGACCATGCCACCGTCGCCCGCGCCGATGCGGTACGACATGCTGTCGCGGTTCGCGATGTCCGCAATGCCACGCCCCATCAGGCGCTTGACCGAGGTGATCGTGTTGGCCGGATCCTGGGCACGCGCCGACAGCGCGTCGTAGCCGATCTGCCGGCGGTCGCCCTCGAGATAGCGCACGGCCGACGGCAACAGCACGCGACCCTGATCGTCCGGAAGGCATTCGGCCACGCCGTTGCGCACCGCGGCCACCAGCGAATGCGTGGTGCCGAGATCGATGCCCACGGCAATGCGGCGCTGATGCGGGTCGGGTGCCTGCCCGGGTTCGGAAATTTGGAGAAGCGCCATGTCTTTATTGTCCCAACTGATCCGACTTGCTTTCGATGTCATGCGCAAAACGCTCGATGAACATGAGGGCTCTGACCTGTTGCACGGCCGCCGGATAGTCGCCCTTCTCGTCGATCAGCGAATAGAGCGACGACAAGGCCTGCGTACGTGCCGTCTCGACCTCGGTATGCAGGACGTCCAACGCCTTTGTATCGGCCACTTCGTCCAGCGCTTCGCGCCATTCCATCTGTTGCATCAGGAATGCGCCGGGCATCGCCGTGTTGTTCTCGGCGTTCACCGGCGCGCCGTGAAGCTCGCACAGGTAGCTGGCGCGGCGCACCGGATCCTTCAGTCGCTGATAGGCCTCGTTGATGCGCACCGACCA
>JAZKDL010000505.1:0-3558 GCA_040387575.1 Pseudomonadota bacterium | reverse complement strand
CGCCCATGCCGGCCTCGATCTGCGCGGCGGCGATGTGCACGGCCTGCATCGACGACCCGCAGAAACGGTTGACCGTCATGCCGCCGACCTCGTGCGGCAGGCCGGCCAGCAGGCCGACGATGCGCGCCAGGTTGTTGCCCTGCGAGGCTTCCGGATAGGCGCATCCAAGGATCACGTCCTCCAGCAGCGCGGGGTCGAGGTCGGTTCGCTTCAGCAGACCGCTGACCACCTGTGCGGCCAGCGTGTCGGGGCGGGTTCCGGCCAATGCGCCCTTGCGGGCGAAATGGAACGGCGAACGGGCATAAGCGGAAATCACGGCTTTCATGAAAGGCTCCTTGTCTTCGGTTACAGGCTACCAACCAATCGGTAGTTTTTGAGGTGAAAAACAAGGGCACGCGAACGTGCCCTTGGCTTGCTTCAATGCATCAAGTGATCGACAACGACTGCTTGAGCTGCGCCACGACGGCGTCGAAGTCTTCCGTGCGCCCGGTCATGCGCGCCGAAAGCAACGCGCCCTGGCAGATCGCAAACACGGTGCCGGCGACCGTGTCGACCGGCGCGCTCAATTCCAGTTCGGGCGCCAGCGCACCGAGCACGCCGGTCAGCCAGAGCACCTGCACGCTGCGCAGCTCGCGCACCGCATTGCGCAACTCGTCGTTGATGCAATCCCAACCCGGGGCCAGCGCACCCGCGGGGCAGACGGCCGAACCGGCATTCAACGTGTGACGGTACATCCGGAAGTAGGCTTCGAGCCACTCACGCGGCGTGCGTTGCTTTGCCACGGACCAATCACGAAAGCCTTGCGTCGCCTCACGCAGCACCTCGACGCCCAACGCTTCCTTGGTCGGAAAGTGGTGATAGAGGCTCGCTTTGCGGATGCCGACCTGATCGGCGACGTCCTGGAAGCTGAAGCCCAGATAGGAGCGCGTCTGGATCAACTCGCGGGCGACGCGCACGATCTGCTCGCGCGTGCTGCCGGCTGCGGGATCGGGGGACGGACGGACAGCGGTGGTCGTGATGGGCATCTACCTACTATAAGGTAGGCTGCGTCGCATTTCAACCGACTGCAGCATCACCCTTCCGCTCAGTCGGCCTTGATGCCGGCCGCCTTGATGATTCGCCCGTTCGACTCGTACTCGCTCGCGATCTCCTTCGCGAAGTCGGCTGCGGTGCCGCCGGTCGGCACGTTGTCGGTGGCGGTGAGCCGGGCGCGCAACTCGGGGCTGGCGAGCGCCTTGTTGATTTCGGCGTTGTAGCGCGCCAGCAGCGCGGGCGGCGTGGCGGCCGGCGCGAAGACGCCGAACAACGACGACAGGTTGGCCGCGCCGTAACCCAGCTCGGCCAGCGTCGGCACTTGCGGCAGCGATTCGAGCCGCGCCGGCGCGCCGACGGCCAGTGCACGCAACTTGCCGGCCTGCATGTGCGCCGACAGCACCGGCCCGGCATTGGTCGACAGGATCTCGAACTGCCCGCTCAGCGCGTCGTTCATCTGCTGGCCGCCGCCCTTGTACGGCACGTGCGTGATGTCGACCTTCGCCGAGGCACGCAACTGCTCCAGCATGATGTGGCCGAGCGACGCCGGGCCGGACGTCGCCCAGCGGATGGCGCCCGGGTTCGCCTTGGCCTCTGCGAGCAGCGCGGGGAAGTCGCGGCTCTTGCTGGCCGAGGTCGCGAGCAGCAGCACCGGCGAATACATCACGCTGGCGACCGGCGCGATGTCCTTGAACGGGTCGAAGGGCACCTTGCCGAGATGCGGGCTCAACACCAGCGGGCTGATCGCCGCGAAGCCCAGCGTCGCGCCATCGGGCTGCGCCTTGGCGACGGCGTCGACGCCGATCGCGCCGCTGGCGCCGGCCCGGTTGTCGATGATCACCGCGCTGCCGAGCTGCTGGGACAGCTTGTCGGCGAGCGCACGCGCTACCACGTCGCTGACGCCGCCGGCCGGGTAGGCGACGATGATCCGGATGGTCTTGGGAACGGTTTGCGCGAAGGCCGAGGCGCCCAGCACCGCCGCGGCGCAGAACGCGAGCGCCGTGCGCCGCGAGGGGAAGAAGACAGGGTTTTTCATGGCCGCCATTGTCGACGCGGCCGGCAGGGAGTGATCAGACGGACGGCCGCTCGGGATGGACGTCGCGCACGACAGTCATGGCATTGCCGATCGCTTCGCCACCGGCTGTGTTGTCGAAGATGCACCAGCACGAGACGCCCTCGCGCTGTGCCTGAAGCAGCCGCCGTCCCAGTTGCGCCAGCACGTCGGCGTCGTAGGCCGACCAATAGGTGCGTGGCGATCCATGCAGACGCAGATAGACGAGATCGGGCCAGCCGCCCGGCATGTCGCCACCGGCATGCAGAACCGGATCGGCCAGCACGCGAGCGACCCTGAACTGCGCCAGCAGCGCGTCGGCCGCCGGACCGAACCAGCTCGCATGCCGCGGCTCCAGCGCCACCGCGCCCGCATGCCGACGACGAAGATCCCGCAAGAAGGCGCCGACCACATCGGGATCGAACGCATGGCTCGGCGCCAACTGCACGACAAGGCAGCCCAGCTTGTCGCCAAGACCACCGGCCTCCGCCAGGAACGCATCGAAGGCCGGCATCGCGCCGACCAGTTTCTGCGTGTGCGTGATCGCCTTCGGCAACTTCACCGCGAAGCGAAACCCTGGTGGCGTGCTGCCCGCCCATCGCTCGTAGGTCGCACGCTGGTGTGGGCGATAGAAGGACGTGTCGATCTCGACGGTGTCGAAGCGCGCCGCATAGCGCTCCAGGTGAGAACCGTCAGCCGGAAATTGCGGCCACTGTGCGCGTGGCAAGCTCCAACCCGCACACCCGATCCGCAAGATGGCCATGCCCTCAGCCTCTCGGATGATGGTGCGCATGCAGCTGCTTCAGCCGCTCGCGCGCCACGTGCGTGTAGATCGTGGTCGTCGAGATGTCGGCGTGGCCCAGCAGCAACTGAACCGCGCGCAGGTCGGCGCCATGGTTCAGCAGGTGCGTCGCAAAGGCATGCCGCAAGGTGTGCGGCGACAACGGGGAGTGGATGCCGGCCGCCTGCGCCTGCTTCTTCACGATGATCCAGAACATCACGCGCGTCATGCCGGCACCGCGCGCCGTCACGAACAGGTCGGGCGTCTGCTGGCCGCCGAGGATGTCGGGCCGCGCGTCTTCCAGGTAGCGCTCGATCCAGCGCCGCGCCTCGCCACCGAACGGAACCAGCCGCTCCTTGTTGCCCTTGCCCAGCACGCGAACCACGCCGTCGTTCAGGCTCATGTCGAAGACCTTGAGCGACACCAGTTCGCTCACGCGCAGCCCGCTCGCGTACATCAGCTCCAGCATCGCGCGGTCGCGCAGGCCGAGCGGCGAATCGACATCCGGCGCATTCAGCAGGTCGTCGACCTGCTTCTCGGACATCGTCTTGATGGCGCGCGGTGCCTGCCTGGCGGGCGCGAGCCGCAACGTCGGGTCGGCCATGACACGATGCTCGCGCAAGGCCCAGCGGAAGTAGCGCTTGAACACCGTCAACCGCCGGTTGGCCGACGTGGCCTTGCCCTTGTCGATCAG
>JAZKDL010000504.1:0-4144 GCA_040387575.1 Pseudomonadota bacterium | reverse complement strand
GAGCGCGCGGGCGTCGCGGCGCAGATCGAGTTCCGCGGCGGCGACGCGCTGCAGCGCATGCCGCCGGCCGAATCCGGCGTCATCATGCTCAACCCGCCCTACGGCGAGCGCATCGAGGTCGGCGGCGTGGCGGGCACGGCGCGCTTCGGCGCCCGCGAATCGGCCCAGACCGAGGGTGGCGACAGCGGTGAAGGCGGCGAGTTCTTTCCGCAGCTCGCGAGCCACTGGAAGAAGAACTACGCCGGCTGGACCGCCTGGGTGCTCACGCCCGACCTCAAGCTGCCCAAGCAGATGCGACTGAAGGAATCGCGCCGCGTGCCGATGTGGAACGGGCCGATCGAATGCCGCTTGTTCCGCTTCGACATGGTGGCCGGCTCGGCGCGCGAGAAGGTGTGACGACCCGGACATGCTGAAGACATTGGTCCTGGGCGGCTACGGCAACTTCGGTGCGCGGATCTGCAGGGCCTTGGCCGGCGATCCGGCGATCGAATTGCATGTCGGCGGACGCAACGGCGAGCGTGCCGCTGCGTTGGCCGCATCGCTGGGCGGTGGCGCGCAGGGCGTGGCGATCGATCTCGCGGCGACGGATCTGGCTGCGACGCTCCGCGAGCTCGGCATCGGCCTGGTCGTTCACACGGCCGGCCCATTCCAGCAACAGGGCTATCGCGTCGCCGGGGCCGCTGCTGCCGCGGGTGCGCACTACATCGACCTGGCGGACGGTCGCCGCTTCGTGTGCGATTTCCCGGAAGCGATGGATGGCGTTTTCCGTGCAGCCGGACGCACCGCCGTCTGCGGTGCGAGCACGGTGCCCGCACTGTCGACCGCGGTCGTCGATCGGCTGGCCGATGGCTGGCAGCGCATCGATGCCATCGACATCTGCATCGCGCCTGCCCAGACGGCGCCACGTGGCCGCGCCACGCTGGCGGCCGTATTGAGTTACTGCGGTGAACCCATCGAGGTGTGGGACGACGGCCGTTGGCAGACGCAGCGGGGCTGGGCGAATCCGGTGAAGGTGCACTTTGCGCGCATGCGGCCGCGGCTCGGGGCGCTTTGCGACATTCCCGATCTCGAGCTGCTGCCGCAGCGCTACCACGTCACCACGCGCGTGAGCTTCCGTGCTGCCTTGGAGGTCGGTCTTTCGCAGCGGATATTTGCCCTGCTGGCGGCTTTGCGCGGCGCGCGTCTGCTGCCCAAGCTCGCACCCCTGGCCGGGGTTCTGAACGCAACCGCGCGCAGCCTGGACTTCATGGGGTCGGCGCTCGGCGGCATGGTGGTGCGCGTCGATGGTGCGGATGCCGCCGGCCGGCCGGCGCGGCGCGCCTGGCACATCGCCGCCGACCATGACCATGGGCCCGAGATTCCGTGCATGGCCGCGATTCTGTTGGCACGGCGCCTCGCGCGTGGCGAGGCGATGCCCGCTGGCGCTTTCAGCGCGATGGGCTTGCTGCGGCTCGCCGAGTTCGAGCCCGAGTTTGCGCAGTGGCAGATGGTCACTGACACCGTCGATGAAATGGCGAGTCCATGAAAGACGCCGAGTTGTTGCGCTTCAGCCTGGTGTTCGTCTGGCTCGCCACCGCGATCGCCAGCGTGCTGGGCCTCGAAGGCCAGAGTCGGGCGTTGCTGTCGAACGCCGGCGTCACCGATCCTGTGCTGTCGCGCACATTGATCCTCGGTGGCGCTGCGGTCGATGCCGCCCTCGGCCTGCTGATGTGGCTGAGGCCGCGTCGCGCCACGTACCTGGCTGCCCTGGCCATGATGGCGGTGATGACCCTGGTTGCCACCGCGCTCGCCCCGGCACTGTGGCTGGATCCGCTCGGATCGCTGACCAAGAACCTGCCGATCGCTGCCGCGCTGTGGTTGCTCGCGAGGCGGCGCGCATGAGCCTCTACCTCGTCGTCAAGTGGCTGCACATTTTGTCGAGCGTCGTGCTGGTCGGCACCGGTTTCGGCTCGGCCTACTACATGTTCTTCGTCAATCGCAGCCGCAACGTTGCCGCTCAGGCGGTCGTCGCAAGGCTCGTGGTGCGGGCGGACTGGTGGTTCACGACGCCGACGGTGTTCGTCCAGCCGGTCACCGGTTTCCTGTTGGCGCACCTGGCCGGCTGGCCGCTGTCGACGCCGTGGCTGGCGCTGTCGATCGGGTTGTTCGTGCTGGCGGGCGCCTGCTGGTTGCCGGTGGTCTGGCTGCAGTTGCGCATGGCGGCCATGGCGCAAAAAGCGTCGGAGGACGGCGCCGAAATGCCTGCGCTCTACAACCTTTATGCCCGGCGCTGGGAATGGCTCGGCTACCCGGCATTCGTCGCGCTGATCGGCGTGTTCTATCTTATGGTGGCCAAGCCCACGCTCGGCAGCTGACCATGACCATCGTCATCGACACCAACATCGCGCTCGACCTGCTCGTGTTCGACGACCCTTGCTGGGCGCCGCTGCGTGCGGCTCTGGCGTCGGGTGAGCTGCGCTGGATCGCGACCGGCCCGATGCGCGACGAACTCGCGCGCGTGCTCGGCTATCCGCTGATCGCGAGGCGCTTGCAGAAGAGTGCGCGCGAGCCATCGGCCGTGCTGGCGGCCTTCGATGCGCAGGTCCTGGTGATCGACACGCAGCCGGCGCGCGCGGTTTTCGTCTGCAAGGATCCGGACGACCAGATCTTCATCGACCTCGCCGTGGCGCAACGCGCGCGGCTGCTGAGCAAGGACCACGCGGTGCTGGCGATGCGCAAGCGGCTGGCAACGCTGGGCGTGGCGGTGTCGCCGACGTTCTAGGCGATCAGCCGCCGTCCGCACCGTACCAGCGCGCGAGCAGCAGCCCCGCGGCGCGCACGCGCTGCGTGTCGCGGCCCCAGCGCCGGCCGGCGGGCAGATGGCGCAGCCAGCGCATGCGGCGCGCCGCCAGGGAGAGCCTGTCGCGCACCGGCGCGTCGGCGCCTTCGAGCACCGCATGCCAGTGCGCACCTGCTGCGTGCGGCGCCGCGCCGTACACCAGCAGCGCGGTGGAATGCAGGTAGCTGAGCCAGTCGCGCGTCTGGCATTCGGCCAGGCTCAGCGTCGTGCCGGGATCGTCCTCGAAGTCGATGTAGCCGATCACGCCGTCCGGGCAGTGCATCAGATTGCGCACGAAGGCCTGGCTCAGGTACAGGCCGCGCGCATGCACGGCGGCGATCGCGGCCAACCCCTCGCGCCATGCCGTCATCAGCGCGGCCGGGCCGGTGACGGCGGCCTGCTCCAGCCGTTCGAGCAGGACGACGGCGGGGCGGCCGTTCTGGCCGAGATCGGAGATCAGCAGGCCGTCCAGCTGCTGTGCCAGCACGGCCGGCACGCGCAGCCCGGCGGCGCCGAGTTCGCGAAGCCGCTGCGCCTCGATCGCGATGGCCGCGTCGCCGCCCGGGTTGGGCACCGGCTTGAGCATGTCGAGTTGCAGCGTGGCGGCCAGCAGGGCGAGCACGTGGTAGCCGAGCTTGCCGTGCCGCGGCCCGGCCTTCTTCAACCAGACGCGTTCGCTGCCGAAGCGATGGCTTTCCACGGCGCCGGCCTGCTGCGGCAGCATCGCCGCGAGGAATCCCGCGTAATCGCCCGGCTCGACGGCCGGCACGGCGCCGTGGCGTGGGTTCTTGCCTGCCGGCGATCGAGGGTCGCCGCGGCGGAGTCGTCGCAAAGGGTTCATGCCGCCAGTGCCGCTCCCTGCATCAACGGTTGAAAACTGTCCGCGCTCGCCAGCGGCCAGTAAGTGCGGAACACGGTGTGCTGGTCGTCCAGCGGTCCGAGCAGCGCACCCGGCGCGACCTGCATCACCAGGTTGCTCAGCAGCCGCACTTCGGTGTCGGAAATGCGCCGCACGATGTGATGCGCGGTGATCTGCTGCGGATGCGCGAGCCCTGCGGCCTGCACCAGCTCCTGCAGCGCGTGCAGCGTGCTGCGGTGGAAGTTGCGCACGCGGTCGGCCTTGGTCGGCACCACCAGCGCCTGCTGGCGCAGCGGGTCTTGCGTGGTCACGCCGGTCGGGCAATTGCCGGTGTGGCAGCTTTGCGCCTGGATGCAGCCCAGCGCCATCATGAAGCCGCGGCCCGCGTTGCACCAGTCGGCGCCGAGCGCCATCATCCGCGCGAGGTCGAAGGCGGTGATCACCTTGCCCGCGCAGCCGAGCTTGAT
>JAZKDL010000503.1:0-7630 GCA_040387575.1 Pseudomonadota bacterium | reverse complement strand
GTCGACTACGGCATGGGCAACCTGCGCTCGGTGTCGCAGGCGGTGCAGCATGCGGCGGATCAGGTCGGTGTCGAGGTGTTCGTGACCTCCGATCCGGAGGTCGTCCGCAAGGCGACGCGCGTGGTGCTCCCCGGGCAAGGCGCAATGCCCGACTGCATGCGCGAACTGCGCGATTCCGGCTTGCAGGCATCGGTGCTCGAAGCGGCCGCCAGCAAGCCGCTGTTCGGCGTCTGCGTCGGCATGCAGATGCTGCTGTCGCGCAGCGACGAAGGCCCGACCGACGGGCTCGGCCTGATTCCGGGCGAGGTGATCAAGTTCGATCTGGCCGGACGCACGCAGCCCGACGGCAGCCGCTTCAAGGTGCCCCAGATGGGCTGGAACCAGGTGCACCAGGCGCAGCCGCATCCGGTCTGGGCCGGTATTCCCGACCAGTCGTACTTCTATTTCGTGCACAGCTTCTATGCGCGGCCGGCCGATGCGCGGCACAGCGTCGGCGAGGCCGACTACGGCGCGCCGTTCACGGCTGCGATTGCACGCGATAATATTTTCGCCACCCAGTTCCACCCTGAGAAGAGTGCGGACCACGGGTTGCAGCTCTACCGCAACTTTCTCCACTGGAACCCCTGACCCGCTCCCGGGTGCTTTGCCATGCTGCTGATTCCCGCCATTGATCTCAAAGACGGCCACTGCGTTCGCCTCAAACAGGGCGACATGGACCAATCCACCATCTTCAGTGAGGACCCCGCCGCGATGGCGCGCAAATGGGTGGAAGCCGGCGCGCGCCGGTTGCACCTGGTCGATCTGAATGGTGCCTTCGCCGGCAAGCCGCAGAACCATGCGGCGATCAAGGCGATCCTGCGCGAGGTCGGCGACGAGATCCCCGTGCAGCTCGGTGGCGGCATCCGCGACCTCGACACCATCGAACGCTACATCGACGACGGCCTGCGCTACGTGATCATCGGCACCGCCGCGGTCAAGAACCCGGGTTTCCTGAAGGACGCCTGTGTCGCCTTCGGTGGCCACATCATCGTCGGCCTGGACGCCAAGGACGGCAAGGTCGCCACCGACGGCTGGAGCAAGCTCACCGGCCACGAGGTCGCCGACCTCGGCAAGAAGTTCGAGGACTACGGCGTCGAGTCGATCATCTACACCGACATCGGCCGCGACGGCATGTTGTCGGGCATCAACATCGAAGCGACCGTGCGCCTCGCACAGGCGCTCACGATCCCGGTGATCGCTTCGGGCGGCCTGTCGAACATGGCCGACATCGATCAGCTCTGTGCGGTCGAAAGCGAAGGCGTCGAAGGCGTGATCTGCGGCCGCGCGATCTACTCGGGCGACCTCGATTTCGCAGCGGCGCAGGCGCGCGCCGACGAGCTCGCCGGCGCCTGAGCCGCGCGAGTCCCATCCAAACCTGAAGCCTGGCGAGCCGGCGTGCTGTCCACGCTGGCGATCGCCAACTACCGTTCGCTTCGGGGGCTGAACGTCCCGCTCGGGCCGCTCACCGTCATCACCGGGCCGAACGGCAGCGGCAAGTCGAGCGTCTACCGTGCCTTGCGGCTGCTGGCCGAGATCGCGCAGGGCGGCGTGATCCGCTCCCTCGTGCGTGAAGGCGGGCTGGCATCGACGCTCTGGGCCGGTCCCGAGCAATTCTCCGCTGCCATGCTGCGCGGCGAAGCGCCGGTGCAGGGCGCCTGGAAGCGCAACGAGCCGGTCAACCTGCGCCTCGGCTTCGCGGGCGATGCCGATGACGACTTCGGCTATGCCATCGACATCGGCCTGCCGCCGCCGATTCCGAGTACGGCGTTCTCGCACGATCCGGAGATCAAGCGCGAGGTGGTCTGGAGCGGCCCTGTTCTGCGGCCTGCGTCGCAACTGGTCGACCGCAAGGGCAATGCGCTGAGACTGCGCGACGACGCCGGCCGCTGGACGGCCATCGGCAGGCCGGTGCCCAGCTTCGCGAGCATGCTGACCGAGTACGCCGACCCGCGCGGCGCGCCCGAGATGCTCATGCTGCGCGAGCGGATGCGCTCCTGGCGCTTCTACGACCACTTCCGCTCCGACGCCGATGCGCCGGCCCGCGCGCCGCAGCTCGGCACCTATACACCGGTGATGGCCAACGACGGCGCCGATATGGCGGCGGCGCTGCAGACAATCCGCGAAATCGGCGACACCGATGCGCTCGACCGCGCCGTCGACGACGCCTTTCCCGGCGCGCGCATCGAGCTGCATGTCGGCGAGGATCGGCGCTTCGAGCTGCGCATGCACCAGCACGGGCTGTTGAGGCCATTGACTGCGGCCGAGCTCTCCGACGGCACGCTGCGCTACCTGTTGTGGATCGCCGCGCTGCTGACGCCGCGGCCGCCCGAGTTGCTGGTGCTGAACGAACCCGAGACCAGCCTGCATCCCGATCTGCTGCCGGCGCTGGGTCGGCTGATCGTGCAGGCGGGGCGCGCATCGCAGTTGATCGTGGTGTCGCATGCGGTGCGGTTGATCGCCGCGATCGAGCAGGCCGCCGATGACTTGCCGCTGCAGCATGTGGTGCTGGAAAAGCGGTTTGGCGAAACCCATGTGGCGAATATCGAGCAGCACGATCTGCCGCCTTGGCAGTGGCCGGCGCGTTGAGTCGGCGCCTGCGCGCCGTCGCCCATCCCTAGAATCCGGACATGCCTCTTCAATCGATCGACTTTCGCGGTCAACCCGCCGTTCGCCTGGAATCGCCCGACGGCGCGAGCTGCACGGTGGCATTGCACGGCGCCCACGTGTTGTCCTGGATCACGCCGGACGGTGTCGAGCGGCTGTACCTGAGCCCGGACGCCGTGTTCGACGGACGTACGGCCATTCGTGGCGGCGTTCCGGTCTGCTGGCCGCAGTTCAATCAGCGCGGTCCTTTGGCCAAGCACGGCTTCGCACGCAATCTGCCCTGGCAGGTGCAGCGCTTCGATCCCGATGTGCCGGCCGACCTGGTGTTCTCGTTGCGGGACGACGCCGCTACGCGCGCCCTTTGGCCGCATGCATTCGAGGCTACGTTGCGCGCATCCGTGGCGGCCGATGGTCTGCGTATCGCGCTGACCGTGCGCAACACCGACACGATGCCGTGGTCGTTCACGGCGGCGCTTCACAGCTACTTGTGGGTCGATGACATCGCGCACGTGCAATTGGACGGCTTGCAGGGCGCGGCCCGCTGGGACGCCGTGCGGGACGTGAAACAGATCGAAGGCGCCGATCCGCTGCGTTTCGACAGTGAATTCGACAGCGTCTATGCCGCCGCGCCGCAGCCGCTCAAGCTGCTCCAACCATCGGGCGTGCTCGGTATCGCACAGAGTGCAAGCTGCACCGAAACCGTGGTCTGGAACCCTGGTGCCGCGCTGAGCGCCAAACTCGCCGACATGCCGGACGACGGCTACCGCCACATGCTTTGCGTCGAGGCTGCGGCCATCGATACGCCCGTGACGCTCGAAGCCGGTGCCGAGTGGCAAGGCTGGCAACAGTTGTCCGTGATCTGATTTCTCCCTCTCATTCCCATGCTTGCCAAACGCATCATTCCCTGTCTCGACGTCACCGGCGGCCGCGTGGTCAAGGGCGTCAACTTCCTCGAGTTGCGCGACGCGGGCGACCCCGTCGAAATCGCCGCACGCTACAACGCGCAGGGTGCCGACGAGCTCACTTTTCTCGACATCACCGCGACCAGCGATGGCCGCGACCTGATCCTGCCGATCATCGAGGCCGTTGCGTCGCAGGTCTTCATTCCGTTGACGGTCGGCGGCGGCGTGCGCACCGTGGCCGACGTACGGCGGCTACTGAACGCGGGCGCCGACAAGACCAGCTTCAACTCGGCCGCCATCGCCAATCCGCAGGTGATCGAGGAGGCTTCGCACAAGTACGGCGCCCAGTGCATCGTGGTGGCGATCGATGCCAAGCGGCGCAGTGCCGAAGATGCGGCGCAGCGCGGGCCCGGCTGGGATGTCTACAGCCACGGCGGGCGCAAGAACACGGGCCTCGACGCGGTGCAGTGGGCCACCGAGATGGCACGCCGCGGCGCCGGCGAGATCCTGCTGACCAGCATGGACCGCGACGGCACGAAGAGCGGTTTCGACATCGCGCTGACACGCGCGGTGAGTGATGCGGTCAGCGTGCCGGTGATCGCTTCCGGCGGCGTCGGCAGCCTGGACCATCTGGCGGACGGCGTGCAGGCCGGCGGCGCGGATGCGGTGCTGGCTGCCAGCATCTTCCATTACGGGGAATTCACGGTCGGCGAGGCAAAGGCCTGCATGGCGGCGCGCGGCATTCCAGTGCGTCTTTGAACGCGCAGCTATAAATGCCTTGTGCGCCAGAACTGACTTCTTAATCCCCGACAATGGCGCCATGAACTGGTTGGAAGAAGTGAAATGGGACGCGAACGGCCTGGTGCCGGTGATCGCGCAGGAGCAGGGCAGCAACGACGTGCTCATGTTCGCCTGGATGAATCGCGAGGCCCTGGCCAAGACGGCTGAACTGGGCCGTGCCGTGTACTTCAGCCGCTCGCGCAACAAGCTGTGGTTCAAGGGCGAAGAGTCCGGCCATGTGCAGACCGTGCATGAAATCCGCATCGATTGCGACAACGACGTGGTTCTGCTGAAAATCACGCAACTCGGCCATGAGCCCGGCATCGCCTGCCACACGGGCCGTCACAGCTGCTTTTTCAGCAAGTACGAAAACGGCCAGTGGGTCGCGACCGAACCGGTCTTGAAAGACCCCGAATCGATCTACAAGTGATGGAAACGATGACCACCGATGCGCTGGATCGCCTTGCCGCCGTGATCGAGAGCCGCCTGCCCGCGCGCGGCGGCGATCCCGACAAGAGCTACGTCGCGCGCCTGCTGCACAAGGGCCCGGATGCTTTCCTGAAGAAAATCGGCGAGGAAGCGACCGAGGTCGTGATGGCGGCCAAGGATGCCGATCACGGTGGCGATCCGCAAAAAATAGTGAACGAAGTGGCCGATCTGTGGTTCCACTGCATGGTGGCGCTGGCGCACTACGGCACCTCGCCGCGTGCCGTGATCGCCGAACTCGAGCGCCGCGAAGGGACCAGCGGCATCGAGGAAAAGTCCCTGCGCAAGGCGCAGGCGCGTGAAGCCTCGAACGATTGAATTTCCCGAAGGAACACCGCCATGAACAACGACATCGTGAACGTCGAGCCTGACGCGTCGCTGCGGACCTGGGGCTGGATCAGCTACATCCTGCATTTGATCGTCGCGATCGGCGCCGTGCTTCCCGGCGCGCAAGCGTCGGTGGCCGTGCTGCTCATCGCGCTGATCATCGATCTGGTGAAGCGCAGTGACGCTGCGGGCACATGGCAGGCCTCGCATTTCAGCTGGCGGATCCGGTCCGTCCTTTGGGCTGGCGTGCTGTATCTGCTGACGTCCTGGCTCTGGCTGCTCTTTATCGTCCCCGGTTGGATCGCGTGGGCGCTGATCTCGCTGTGGTTTCTCTACCGAATCCTGAAAGGCATGATCCGCATGAACGCCGGCCAATCGATGGAGCCCGCCCGTGTCCTCTGACCCGAACTGCATCTTCTGCAAGATCGTCGCAGGCGCCATTCCATCGCGCAAGGTCTACGAGGACGACGATGTCTTTGCTTTTCACGACATCGCGCCCTGGGCACCGGTTCATTTCATGGTGGTGCCGAAACGACATATCGCGTCGATGGCCCAGTTGACCCCGGACGATGCGGGGCTGATGGGCAAGATCATGACGTTGGCACCGAAACTGGCGCTCGAGCAGGGTTGCCGACCGTATCCGGAGGGCGGTTTCCGCGTGGTGGTCAACACCGGCGCGGAAGGTGGACAGGAAGTCCACCATCTCCACGTTCATGTCATGGGCGGACCGCGCCCCTGGCTTCGGGGCTGATATTCAGCGCCGACTAAAATCTCACCAATTCTTCAGGAGTTATTCATGGGTTCCTTGTCCATCTGGCACTGGCTGATCGTGCTGCTCGTCGTCGTCATGATTTTCGGCACCAAGAAACTGCGCAACATGGGGTCCGATCTCGGCGGCGCCGTGAAGGGCTTCAAGGACGGTATGAAGGACGGCTCCGCGTCCGCCGACACGCCGGCCTCTCCGAACGCGCAAGTGACCGGCAACCCGGCCACTGACAAGTCGACGATCGACGTCGAAGCGCGTCAGAAGTCCTAAGCCGGCGACGTGATCGATCTCGGCATCTCGAAGCTTGCGCTGATCGGCGCGGTGGCGCTCATCGTCATCGGGCCCGAAAAGCTGCCGCGCGTTGCACGCACGGTGGGCATGCTGCTTGGCAAGGCGCAACGCTACGTCAACGACGTCAAGGCGGAAGTCAACCGGTCGATGGACCTGGACGAGTTCCGCAAGATGAAGGACACCGTGCAGGACGCGGCACGCGATGTCGAGCAAAGTATCCACAGCGGCGCCAGCGACTTCGAGAAGCAATTCTCGGAAAGCGGCCAGACGCTGTCGGCGCTTTCCGAGGCTGAGCCCGAACCGACGTATCCGCAGTACAGGCACCCACGTAAGAACTGGCGGCTGAAGCAGGGCGCCACGCCGCAGTGGTACAAGTCGCGCAGTGGCGTGCGCACCAAGGCTCTCTCTGGCGCGGCGCGTGTCGCGCGTTTTCGTCCTCACTCAACCAAATAGCCGCAACACCCGTATCGGCCGCGCGCCTCGTGCGGCCTGAACGCATGCCCGCAGCGCCTCCACATGGCCGACCTCCCCAATAAAAGCAAAGAAGACGAACTGGCCGGCACCGAGCAGCCTTTCGTGCAACACCTGATGGAGTTGCGCGACCGGCTGCTCTATTGCGTCTATGGGCTGGTCGTCGCCGGCATCTTGCTGTCGATATGGCCTGGCCCGAGCGGTTTGATCGACATGATCGCCGTGCCGATTCGTGCCCACATGCCGCACGATGCCAAGCTGATCGCGGTCGGCGTGTTCTCACCGTTCTTCGTGCCCCTCAAGGTGCTCGCGATGACCGCCGTGCTGCTGGCATTGCCCTGGCTGATGTACCAGTGCTGGATGTTCGTGGCGCCCGGTCTCTACAGCCACGAGAAGAAGTTTGCGCTGCCGCTGATCTTCTTCGGCAGCATGCTGGCTTATGCCGGCATCGCCTTTGTGCAGTTCTTCGTGCTCGACAAGATGTTCGGCTTCATCCAGCGGTTCACGCCGGCTTCAGTGGCGGCCACGCCCGACATTTCTTCGTATGTCGAGGCAATTCTGTCCCTCTACATCGCGTTCGGTGTTGCGTTCCAGGTGCCGATCGTCGTGATGCTGTTGGTGCGCTTCGAGCTGGTCACCGTCGAGAAACTACGCAGCTTCCGCGGCTATTTCGTGGTGCTTGCCTTCGTTGTGGCAGCAGTGTTGACGCCCCCGGATGTGGTGTCGCAGTTGGCGCTTGCCATCCCGATGTGCCTGCTTTACGAGATCGGAATCATCGCCGCCAAGTATTTTGTGAAGCACAGTGCTGCGCCCGAGGAAAGTACCAGCGATTCAACGCCGATGACCTGAGCGTCTCAGCGACGGCCGAGGTCGCGACGACTCACTGCACCATAGAAAAAGGCGCGCCCCGGGGCGCGCCTTTTTACTTTTCGACTCAGGCTTTTATTCCGTTTCTGCCGGGGTG
>JAZKDL010000502.1:0-1823 GCA_040387575.1 Pseudomonadota bacterium | reverse complement strand
CGCGTGAGCGGCAGCAAGATCTTCATCTCCGGCGGCGAACACGACCTGACGCCGAACATCGTCCACCTCGTGCTGTGCCGCCTGCCGGACGCGCCGGCCGGGCCCAAGGGCCTGTCGCTCGCGCTGGTGCCCAAGCAGTTGCCGGACGGCACGCGCAACGCGGTGCACTGCGACCGCATCGAAGAAAAGATGGGCCTGCACGGCAGCCCGACCTGCGCGATGCGCTTCGACGAGGCGACCGGCTGGCTGGTCGGCGAGCCGAATCGCGGGCTGGCCGCGATGTTCGTGATGATGAATGCGGCGCGGCTGCACGTCGCGCTGCAGGGCATCGGTCTGCTCGACGCCGCCTGGCAGAAGGCCGATGCCTATGCGCGCGAACGCCGCCAGATGCGCGCGCCCGGCACGCCGCCGGCCAGCCGTGGCGGCGAAGCGGCCGACCTGATCGCCGAGCACCCGGCGGTGCGACGCATCCTCGACACCCAGCGCGCCTGGATCGACGGCGGCCGCGCGATTGCCTATCGAACCGCGGTGATGCTCGACGTCGCCAAGCACGACGCCGACCCGAAGGCCAAGGCGCGTGCGCAGCGCTGGTGCGCGATGGTCACGCCGGTCCTCAAGGCGGCCTGCACGCAGCAGGGCTTCACCGGCACGAGCGACTGCCTGCAGGTCTTCGGCGGCCACGGCTACGTGCGCGAATGGGGCATCGAACAGGTGCTGCGCGACGTGCGGGTCAGCATGATCTACGAGGGCACCAACGAGATCCAGGCGATCGATCTGCTGGTGCGCAAGGTGCTGCCCGATGGCGGCGCCGCGATGTCGGGCGTGCTGCTCGAACTGCGCGACGAACTCGATGCGTCGCGCGAAATCGACGCCGATGCGCAGCGCCGGCTCGCCCAGCTGCGCTACCTGACGACCAGCATCGCGATGGCCGCGCATGCGGCGCCGACGCTGCCGTACGAGGTCGCCGACGACTACCTGCGCGTCACGATGCTGGCGATGCTCGGCTGGGCCTGGGCGCGCATCGACGTGGCGGCCAGCGGCGCGGAAGGCATCGACGGCGAACGCTGGGCGCGCGCGTCGGCCGCGTTCCATCGCCACGTGCTGCCGGAATTCGAGATGCGGCTCGGCATGGTCAAGCGCGCGTGCGATGCGGTCACCGCCGCGGCGGCTGCGGCGCATGCGTAAGGTGATGCCGGCCGAAGCGCCCGGCGCACTGCGATAGGCTCGCCGCATGGCCACGACACGCAAGAAGATTTCCGATGCAACGGCATCCCCGACCGGGAGCGCCGTTGCCCTCAAGGCCGAGCGGCTCGACACCAGCGTGCTCGAGAAACTCGTCGGCTACAACGCGCGGCGCGCCTGGCTCGTGGTCACCGCGCTGTTCGCCGAACGCATGGCGGTCTACGGGCTCAAGCAGGCCGATTTCTCGGTGCTGTCGCTGCTGGCGCACAACCCCGGCGCGACCTCGCGCGAGCTCTGCGCGACGCTCGACATCCTGCCGCCCAACCTGGTGAGCCTGATCGCCGCGATGGACGGCCGTGGCCTGATCGAACGCCGTCCGCATCCGCGCGATGGCCGCGCGCTCGGCCTGCACCTGACGCCTGCCGGCGAGCAGTTGATTGCCGAGGCCGAACGCGCCGTGGTGCAGCTGGAAGCAGAAGCCAGCGCGCGCCTCAGCGTTCGCGAGCGCGAGACGCTGGTCAGGCTGCTGCAGAAGGTCTATCTGTAGATCCGTCGCTTGCCGTCGGCGCTCAGGAGCTCACGCGAAGAAACCGTCCCAAACCAGCTTGAGCCCGGTCAGCAGCATGCCGGCGTAGACGAAG
>JAZKDL010000501.1:0-4877 GCA_040387575.1 Pseudomonadota bacterium | reverse complement strand
GCCGTCTTCTCGCCGGACACCTGCGGGCTCGCGCTGTGCGACAGCACGAACAGCACACGCGGCCTGCGGCCCGTTGCCGCGGCCACGCGCTTCTGAACCCCAGCCCATTCGGCATCCAGCTTCGCCTGCAGATCGCGCGCCTGCGCTTCGCGCGCCGACGCGCGGCCAACCGCCTGCACCTTGCGCTGCACTTCGCCCCAGCTGTGGTCGGCGTCGATCAGTTCCAGCTTGACGCCGGCACTGCGGATCTGGTCGAGTACGACTGGTGGCCCCGATTCGGTGGTAGCGATCACGGCGTCCGGCTTGAGCGACAACAAGCCTTCAGCGGAAAGCTGGCGCATGTAGCCGACCTTGGGCGTGCGCAGGGCAGCCGCCGGATACAGGCTGGTCGTATCGGTACCAACCAGTTGCGCTTCGGCGCCCAGCGCATAGACCACTTCGGTGATCGCGCCACTGATGGTGATCAGGCGTGGTGCACCTGCACCTTGCGCCCAACCAGGGAGTGCCGCTGCACCCATAGAAGCAGACAGAACGCGCAGCATGGAGCGGCGGTCGGAGAAAGAAGACAACTTGTCGATCATGGAATCTATGGGAAGGCGAAATTCAAGGCTGACCGGGCTCGTTCTGCGCAATGCGCCAAAGAACGCCGCTGGGATCGATCAGCACGAAATCGGTCATCCCCCAGGGCTGCAACTGCGGCGGAACGGAACGCAATGAATAACGCTCGATCACGCCGCTCGCGACCACGGCTGCCCACCAGGCGTGCACGTCCTCCACCAGCAGATGCATCATCAGGTTCTCGGCCAGCGCCTGTTCGTAGAAATCCTGGAGCAGAAAACTGGTCTGCCCATGATGGAAGTAAGCCAGATTGCCGCCATCCCACGCCATCGTGAAGCCGAGCTCTTGATAGAAGTGCTTGGACAGCGCGAAGTCCTTCGCCGGGATGAAGGCCTTGAGTTCGACGGTCTTCAGATTGCTCATGCGGGCACCTTGGTCAACGTGAGCTTGCGCACGATCGCTCGCCACGCTTCGAGCTCGGCCGCTCCGGGCTTGCGCGCACCAAAGAACATCACCATCACGTTGCCTTCGCGATCGAAGGCCTCGACCGAGGTAACGACGCCGTCGGTGGTTGGTTTCTCTACGACCCAGACGGCGTCGATCCAGTCCTCGCGCAAGTGCAGGTTGAAGCCAGGGTCGAGCACGTTGAGCCACTGCGCACCGCGAATTTCCATGGGTTCGACGCGTACCACCGGTCCTGTGTGAATCTGGATGCAGCCGGGGCTGCCGACGAACACCATGATCGGCGTGCCATCGAAGGCGGCTTCGGTCAGGAGCTCGCGCAAGGCCGAAGGCGCCACGCGCCGGGTGAAGCGGCCCTCGGCCAGACGGAAGCTCTGCTGCCGCTCGACCTCGAACTTTTTGAGCAGACTGAAGAACTCGTGCGTATCCTGCATCGCGGACCAGGCAGCGTTGAGTCCGGGAGCGTCGATCACCGAATCGGGCCTTGGCGAAACCTTCGGTTGGGTGGCCCCGAAAACGGGGTGCAGCGACGCATCGGCATGGGCGTCGATCACCGACTGGAATGCGTCACGGTCGGTCGCATCGCGCGCGAAAATCTTGTGCACGGCGAGTCCGGCTGCATCGAAGAATTGCAGGCTCAGCGATGCCGGATTGCCCGCGTTGGCCGCCGCCTCTTGCACTGCGAAACCCGCATGCCACTGGCTGAAGAAGAGACGCAGGTCGATGTCTTTGCCGAGCGCAAGACCCATGGGTCCGCTGCCGGACACGTTCTGGTAGACACCAGTCTTCTCATGCACCGTCGACGCATTGCGTGTCAGCGCCAGCAAAGGGCCGCAGAGCTCCAATGCTTGCAACAGGTCGATCCACGGGGCGCGCAGCGGCGTTGCCCTGAGTGCCCCGTCATGCGCATCGGCGTGCGCCGCAATGGCAGCGCCTTCGCTCAAACCCAGCGCCTCAGCGGCGTCCTTGTGGCGTTTGCCCTGTGCGCGCAGCGCAGTAAAGGCGGTGCGGATTTCACTTGCATTCATCGTGTCGCTCCTTTGAGGGAAACATACACGCAAGCGAGAACCATCAGTCGGCAGTGCTGGGTTCGATCAAAGAAAGGAGGAAAAAGGCTGGCCACTGAACGTCCGGGAAAACAGTGAGTGAACTGCTTGCTGGACGGCGCGTGTTGCGCGTGGCCTGGCTGGCGAGAACTCGGGCGTCATGCCCGAGTCCATCCATTATATGAGAATGGCTCTCATTTGACGCCCTTCGTCAAACGGTTGCCAGAACCTTTTCTTCCGGTGCAGACGTGCGGATCAAATGGTCGAACGCGCCCAGGGCAGCCTTGGCGCCGTCGCCAGCAGCAATGATGATTTGCTTGAACGGCACAGTCGTTGCGTCACCTGCAGCAAACACGCCCGGCACCGAGGTCTGTCCGCGCGCGTCGACCACGATCTCGCCGTGCTTCGACAGTTCGACGACACCCTTCAGCCAGTCGGTGTTCGGCACCAGGCCGATCTGCACGAACACGCCTTCCAGCGGCACGGTATGGCTGTCGCCGCTCACGCGGTCCTTGAAGACCAGGCCATTGACCTTCTGCCCGTCGCCGGTGATTTCGGTGGTCTGCGCATTGAGGTGCACGGCCACGTTCTTCAGGCTGCCCAGCTTGCGCTGCAGCACCGCGTCGGCACGCAGTTGCTTGTCGAATTCGATCAGCGTGACGTGGCCCACGATGCCCGCCAGATCGATCGCCGCCTCGACACCCGAATTGCCACCACCGATGACCGCCACGCGCTTGCCCTTGAACAGCGGACCGTCGCAGTGCGGGCAATAGGCCACGCCCTTGTTTTTGTATTCCTGCTCGCCAGGAACATTGACGTTGCGCCAGCGCGCTCCGGTCGAAATCACGACCGAGCGGCTCTTCAGCGTCGCGCCGCTTTCCAGCTTCACCTCGATCAGATCACCGTCCGCGCCGCTTTGCGGCACCAGCGCCTTGGCGCGCTGCAGATTCATGATGTCCACGTCGTAGTTGCGAACGTGCTCCTCGAGCGCATGCGCGAATTTCGGCCCTTCGGTCTCCTTGATGGAGATGAAGTTCTCGATGCCCATGGTGTCGAGCACCTGGCCACCGAATCGCTCCGACGCCACGCCGGTGCGAATGCCCTTGCGCGCCGCGTAGACCGCAGCCGCTGCGCCAGCCGGTCCGCCGCCGACGATCAGCACGTCGAAAGGTGCCTTGGCGTCGATCTTCTTCGCCTCGCGCTCGACCCCGCTGGTGTCGATCTTCGCAAGGATTTCTTCCAGGCTCATGCGGCCCTGGCCGAACTCGGTGCCGTTCAGGAACACGGTCGGCACGGCCATCACCTGGCGTTCCTTGACTTCTTCCTGGAAGGTGCCGCCCTCGATCATCGTGGTGCGGATGCGCGGGTTCTGCACTGCCATCAGATTCAACGCCTGCACGACGTCGGGGCAGTTGTGGCAGGTCAACGAAACGTAGATTTCGAACTCGAAGTCGCCGTCGAGCGCGCGGATCTGGTCGAGGATCGCCTGCTCGACCTTCGGCGGATAGCCGCCGATCTGCAGCAACGCAAGGATCAGCGACGTGAATTCATGGCCCATCGGCAGGCCGGCAAAGCGCGGGCCGTGGTTTTCGCTCGGACGATTGACCGAAAAAGACGGCTTGCGATGCTCGTCGTCGCGGCTCTCGGTGAGCTTGATGAGCGGCGACGCTTCTGCAACGTCCTTCAGCAGCGACTGCAGTTCACCCGAGGCCTTGCTGTCGTCGAGCGAAGCGACGATTTCGATCGGCTGCGTGGCGCGTTCGAGGTAACTCTTGAGTTGGGCTTTGGTGGCTGCGTCGAGCATGGCGGACTCACTTTTCTGAAATACGGGAGAAACAAAAAAGCCCGGGAGCACACGCGCCCGGGCTTGGGCGCAAAGGAGCGCTTAGATCTTGCCGACGAGGTCGAACGACGGCTTCAGCGTGGCTGCGCCTTCTTCCCACTTGGCGGGGCAGACTTCGCCCGGATGCGAAGCGACGTACTGAGCCGCCTTGACCTTGCGCAGCAGATCGCTGGCGTCGCGGCCGATGCCTTCAGCGGTGATTTCCAGTGCCTGGATCACGCCTTGCGGGTCGACGATGAAGGTGCCACGGTTTGCGAGACCCTGGTCTTCGCGCAGGACTTCGAAGTTGCGGCTGATCGCCAGGGTCGGGTCACCGATCATCGTGTACTTGATCTTGCCGATCGTTTCCGACGAGTCATGCCAGGCTTTGTGCGTGAAGTGGGTGTCGGTCGACACCGAGAAGATTTCCACGCCGAGCTTCTGGAATTCAGCGTAGTGGTCAGCCACGTCGCCCAGTTCGGTCGGGCACACGAAGGTGAAGTCGGCCGGGTAGAAGAAGAAGACGGACCACTTGCCCTTGGCATCGGCTTCCGACACGTCGACGAATTTGCCATCCTTGTAGGCGGTTGCCTTGAAAGGCTTGATTTCGGTATTGATCACGGACATGGTGTTTTCCTTGGCGGTGCAGGTGGATAAAAGGTGCGAGCGCTTAGTATAACTACTGATTTACCCAAATCAATAGTCATCAGCTATCAAATGCATTACACCGGCCTATGTCACCGCCCTTTCGTGACACCGCTCTGACCCCGAGCAAACACGAACGCCTATCACCCTCACCCGCATGCAGACCGGCAGGGCATGGGTTTGCTTGCAAAGACCCCTTTCGCCCTCGGACAATCGTGGTTTCAAGAAGAGGAAAACAATCATGAAGGGCGACCCCCAAGTCATCGAACATCTGCAGGCGCAGCTCAAAAACGAGCTGACTGCGATCAACCAGTATTTCCTGCACTACCGGATGCTCAAGCACT
>JAZKDL010000500.1:6709-18826 GCA_040387575.1 Pseudomonadota bacterium | reverse complement strand
GTGAACGCAGCGAGTTCTGCGACGCAGCCGATGGCGCGAGCACCGCAGGGAAGCCGCGAAGCGGCCGGTGCAGTGGGCTTGTCTGGCCCGCATCGCCCGCCGGGCGGCGTTCCCGGAACACCCGACGCGCACGCAACAACTGACGAAAGAGAACCACATGCTCACAGTCAAGAACATCCATCAGTACTACGGCGGCTCGCACATCCTGCGCGACGTCAGCTTCACGGCAACGCTCGGCAAGGTCACGGTGCTGCTCGGCCGCAACGGCGTGGGCAAGACCACGCTGCTGAAGTCGCTGATGGGCCTGGTGCCGATCAAGAGCGGCAGCATCGAATTCGACGGCCAGCCGATCCAGAAGAAGACGCCTTACGAGCGCGCGCGCTCGGGCATGGGCTTCGTGCCGCAGGGCCGCGAGATTTTCGCGCGGCTCACGGTAGAGGAGAACCTGCGCATGGGCCTGGCCTACAAGAGCGGCAGCACGCCGGTGCCGGCCGAGCTGTACGAGCTGTTCCCGGTGCTCAAGCAGATGCTGCACCGCCGTGGCGGCGACCTGTCCGGCGGCCAGCAGCAGCAGCTCGCGATCGCGCGTGCACTCGCGCCCAAGCCCAAGCTGCTGATCCTCGACGAGCCGACCGAAGGCATTCAGCCGTCGATCATCAAGGACATCGGCCGTGTGATCCGCATGCTGGCCGACCGTGGCGACATGGCCATCGTGCTGTGCGAGCAGTACTACGACTTCGCGCAGGAACTGGCCGACGACTACCTGGTGATGGAACGCGGCGAAGTCATCGCGCGCGGTCTGGGCAAGGACATGGAAGCCAACGGCGTTCGCCAGCTGGTCGCGATCTAGGCCGCGCCGCGAGCGCGCGGCGAAACTGACAAAACTGTCATGAAGTCGACAGCGTGAGGTCGGGGGAGGGTGCCTAGAGTGCCCTCACCATGGACCTTCTCGATGCACGCGCGCGGCCGCACTCTTCGCTCTCTCCGCGATCGCCGCATCCGCCGAATCCGCCGCGCCTTTGCCGCAAGCCGGCCCTGCTCGCAGCCATCGCTGCAGCCATGCTGCTCGCCGGTTGCGCCGTCGGCCCCGACTACGTGCGTCCGCCGGTCGACGTGCCCACGGCCTACAAGGAAGACCAGGGCTGGAAGCCGGCCGATCCGCAGGTCATCGACGTCTCGCATCCCTGGTGGGACCTGTACGGCGACTTGACGCTCAGCGCGCTGGTGGCGCAGGCGAGCCAGGCCAACCAGAACATCCGGCAGGCCGAGGCGGTCTATCGCGAGGCGCGCGCGCTCGGCGACGCGGCCCGCGCCGGCTTCGCGCCGACCGTCGGCCTCAACGCAGGCGCCACGCGCGCCAAGACCGACACCAGCGGTGCGGTCCGGCTCGGCGACGCCTACAGCCTCGGTCTTTCCGCGAGCTGGGAGCCCGACGTCTGGGGTGCGGTGCGGCGCGCCGTCGAAGCAGGTGATGCCAGCGTGCAGGCGAGTGCGGCCGACCTGGCGGGCGCGCGGCTGAGCATCCAGTCGACGCTGGTGCAGGACTACCTGCAGGTGCGCGTCATCGATCTGCAGCGCAAGCTCTATGGCGCCACCATCGATGCCTACGGCAAGTCGCTGGCGCTGACCCAGCATCAGTATGCTGCCGGTGTCGTGCTGCGCTCCGACGTCGCACTGGCCGAGAGCCAGTTGGCGACCGCGCAGGCGCAGGCGGTCGACCTCGAACAGCAGCGCAGCCTGCTCGAACACGCGATCGCGGTGCTGACCGGCCAGCATCCATCGAACTTCACGCTGGCGCCGGTCGATGCGACGGCAGACGTCGGGCATCTTTCAGTGCCGGTGATACCGCCGGGCCTGCCGTCGACTTTGCTTGAGCGCCGCCCCGACATCGCCGCAGCCGAGCGCCGCATGGGCGCTGCCAACGCGCAGATCGGCGTGGCGCAGGCCGCGTTCTATCCGCAGCTCGTGCTGAGCGCGAGCGGCGGCTTCAACGCCGCGTCGCTGGGCGCGCTGTTCGATACGCCGAGCCGCGTGTTCTCGCTGGGCTCGGCGCTGGCGCAGACCGTGTTCGACGGCGGCCTGCGCCGCGCGCACAGCGACCAGGCCATCGCCACCTACGACGCGGCCGTGGCGCTCTACAAGCAGACCGTGCTCGCCGGCTTCCAGCAGGTCGAAGACGACCTGGCCACGCTGCGCGTGCTCGAACACGAGTCGCAGCTGCAGGCCAAGGCGGTCGAGTCCGCCCAGCTGTCCGAGCGGCTCGCCACCAGCCAGTACCGCGCCGGCACCACGAGCTACGTCAACGTGGTGACGGCGCAGGCGCTGTCGCTCACGGCGCAGCGCAGCGCCGCCCAACTGCTCGGCCGTCGGCTGGTCGCCAGCGTGGCACTGATCGCGGCCACCGGCGGCGGCTGGCGCACCGCCGACAGCAACCCCAGCCTCGCGGCTGCCACATCGCCGCAGGCCGCGGCCGGCCTGCCAGCCCGTTCCGGAAATTGACGTCCATGACCACCATCCATCTTCCCTTCCAACGCCGTTCGATCGGGGTCGCGGCGGCCGCGCTGTTCATCGTGGCAGCCGCCGTCACCTGGTCCGTGAATCACCGCGCCCTCGCGGCCAAGCCCGATGCAGCGGCCAAGCCGCCGCCGGTCCAGGTGACGACCGTCCGCGTCAAGCGGCAGGACGTGCAGGTCTACCGCGCCGGCATCGGCACCGTGGCCTCGATGGCGACCGTCACCATCAAGGCGCGCATCGACGGCCAGCTCGACAAGGTCGGCTTCGTCGAAGGGCAGGACGTGAAGGCCGGCCAGCTGATCGCGCAGCTCGACCCGCGCACGCTGCAGGCGCAACTCGCGCAATCGCAGGCCGCACGCGCCAAGGACCAGGCGCAGCTCGCCAATGCACGCGCCGACCTGCAGCGCTACACCACGCTCATCGGCCAGGACGCCGCCACCCAGCAGCAGGTCGACACGCAGAAGGCGCTGGTCGCCCAGCTCGACGCAGCGGTGCAGACCGACAACGCGGCGGTGCAGTACGCGCAGGTGCAGCTGAGCTTCACCCGCATCGTGTCGCCGATCAACGGCCGTGCCGGCGCGCGGCTGGTCGACCCGGGCAACATCGTGCATGCGGCCGACACCGGCGGCCTGGTCGTCATCAACCAGGTCGACCCGATCGCGGTGCAGTTCACGCTGCCCGAAGAAGTGGTGCAGGACATCCGCCGCGCGCAGCAGCAGCAGAGCGACCAGCCCTTGGGCGTGGTGGCCTACGACCGCAGTGGTGCCGACATGCTCGGCAGCGGCAAGCTGATCCTGCTGAACAACCAGATCGACACCACCACCGGCAGCGTCCAGTTGAAGGGCAGCTTCGCGAACCCGACGCATGCGCTGTGGCCGGGCCAGTTCGTCAACGTGCGGCTGCAGCTGGGCCTGCGGCACGACGCGCTGACCGTGCCGGCCGCCGCAGTGCAGCGCGGGCAGGACAGCACCTATGTCTGGACCGTCGCGGACGACGGCACCGCGGCCAACACGCCGGTGCACGTCGTGCAGATCGCCGACGGCACGGCCGTGATCGACAAGGGCCTGGCCGACGGCCAGCGCGTGGTGACCGACGGGCAGTACAAGCTGCGCGCCGGCGCCACCGTGTCCGAACCGCCGAAGGGCGGTACGCCGGCCGCGACGCCTGTGGCCGCGCCTGCCGGCGGGAGCGCCAAGTGAGCATTTCCGCCGCCTTCATCAAGCGCCCGATCGGCACCACGCTGCTGGCGATCGCCCTGCTGCTGGTCGGCGCGGCGGTGTTCCCGCTGCTGCCGGTGGCGCCGCTGCCGCAGGTCGACTTCCCGACCATCCAGGTGTCGTCGACCTTGCCCGGCGCGAGCCCGGAGACCATGGCCTCGAACGTGGCGCAGCCGCTGGAGCGGCAGTTCTCGCTGATCGCCGGCCTGTCGCAGATGACCTCGACCAGCGGCCTCGGCTCGACGCAGATCACGCTGCAGTTCGACCTCGACCGCAGCATCGATGCGGCCGCACTCGATGTGCAGGCCGCCATCAACGCGTCCACCGGCCAGTTGCCGGCCAACCTGCCGAATCCGCCGACCTTCCGCAAGGTGAACCCGGCGGATTCGCCGATCCTGATCCTCGCGGTGCAGTCGAAGACGCTGCCGCTGACCGAGGTCAACGACTACGCCGACAACATCCTCGCGCAGCAGATCTCGCAGATCTCCGGCGTGGGCCTGGTCAACATCGGCGGCGTGCAGAAGCCCGCCGTGCGGATCCAGCTCGACCCGGCCAAGCTGGCCGCGCTCGGCCTGAGCCTGGAAGACGTGCGCACCGTGCTGGCCTCGGCCACGGTCAACCAGCCGAAGGGCACGATCGATGGGCCGAACCAGAGCTTCACGGTCTACACCAACGACCAGCTGCTGAAGTCGGGACCATGGAACGACGTGGTGCTGGCCTACCGCAACGGCGCACCGATCCGCGTGCGCGACCTGGGCGTGGCGGTCGACGGCCCCGAGAACGCGAAGATCGCCGGCTGGGCCTATGCGGGCGCCGCGGCACCCGCCAGCAGCACGGTGCAGAACGGCCGCTCGATCGTGCTGGCGATCACCAAGCAGCCGGGCGCCAACGTGATCGAGACGGTCGACCGCATCAACGCCGCGCTGCCGCGGCTGAAGGCGTCGATCCCGCCGACCGTCGAGGTCAATCCGATCATCGACCGCACCGAAACCATCCGCGCGTCGGTGAAGGACGTGGAGTTCACGCTGCTGCTGACCATCGGACTCGTGGTCGCCGTGATCTTCGTGTTCCTGCGCAACGTGCCGGCCACGCTGATCCCCAGCGTCACCGTGCCGCTCGCGCTGCTGGGCACGGTCGGCGTGATGTACCTGCTCGGCTACAGCCTGGACAACCTGTCGCTGATGGCGCTGACCATCGCGGTCGGCTTCGTGGTGGACGACGCCATCGTGATGCTGGAGAACATCTACCGCTACGTGGAAGAGGGCATGTCGCCGATGGAGGCGGCCTACAAGGGCGCCGGCGAGATCGGCTTCACCATCATCTCGATCTCGGTGTCGCTGGTGGCGGTGTTCATCCCGCTGCTGTTGATGGGCGGCATCGTGGGTCGGCTGTTCCGCGAGTTCGCGGTCACGGTGACGCTGACGATCGCGGTGTCGGTGGTGATATCGCTCACGCTCACGCCGATGCTGTGCTCGCGCTTCCTGCGCAACGAACATGCGCGCCAGCACGGCCGCATGTACCTGCTGTTCGAGCGCGGCTTCGATGCGCTGCTGGGCGGCTACAAGCGCGGGCTCGACACCGTGTTCAAGCACCAGTTCCTCACGCTGTGCGCCTTCATCCTCACCGTCGCTGCGACCGGCTTCCTGTTCGTGATCATCCCGAAGGGCTTCTTCCCGCAGCAGGACACCGGCTTCATTTCGGGCTTTGCCGAATCGGCGCAGGACGCATCCTTCGCATCGATGAACGCCCGCATGATCGCGCTGGCCGACGTGGTGCGGCGCGACCCCGACGTGACCGGCTTCGGCATGAACGGCAGCTCGTCGACCTTCAACACCGGCAACTTCTTCATCAGCCTCAAGCCGAAGGAAGAAGGCCGTACGGCCACCGCCGACGAGATCATCACGCGGCTGCGGCCGCAACTCGCCAAGGTGCAGGGCGTGAACCTGTTCCTGCAGGCCGGACAGGACATCCGCGTGGGCGGCCGCTCGTCGCGCACGCAGTACCAGTACACGGTGACCGACGCGAACCTGGACGAGCTCAACACCTGGGCGCCCAAGTTGCTGCAGCGCTTCCGGCAGTTGCCCGAACTCACCGACCTCGCGTCCGACCAGCAGAACGCCGCCGCGTCGGCCGTGCTGACGATCGACCGCGACCGGGCCTCGAGCTTCGGCATCACGCCGTCGGCGATCGACGCCACGCTGTACGACGCGATCGGCCAGCGCCAGGTGGCGCAGTACTTCACGCAGCTCAACAGCTACCACGTGGTGATGGAAGTGACGCCCGCGCTGCAGCAGGACCCGTCGCTCTTCAGCAAGCTCTTTCTGACCTCGCCGCTGACTGCCCAGCAGGTGCCGCTGTCGACCTTCGTGAAGATCGACACCAGCAAGACCGCGTACCTCGCCATCAACCACCAGGGCCAGTTCCCGGCGGTGACGATCTCGTTCAACCTGGCGCCGGGCCATGCGCTCGGCGAGGCGGTCGACGCCATCAACAAGGCGCAGGCCGACATGGGCCTGCCGCAGTCGCTCAGCGGCGCGTTCCAGGGCACGGCCCAGGCCTTCCGCGATTCGCTGTCGTCGCAGCCCTACCTGATCGCCGCTGCGCTGGTGGCCGTGTACATCGTGCTGGGCCTGCTGTATGAGAGCTACATCCATCCGCTGACGATCCTGTCGACGCTGCCGTCGGCCGGCGTGGGCGCGCTGCTCATCCTGATGGCGGGCGGCTACGACCTGAGCGTGATCGCGCTGATCGGGATCATCCTGCTGATCGGCATCGTGAAGAAGAACGGGATCATGATGATCGACTTCGCGCTCAAGGCCGAGCGAGAGCAGGGCATGGCGCCGCAAGAGGCGATCTACCAGGCCTGCCTGCTGCGCTTCCGCCCGATCATGATGACGACGATGTGCGCGCTGCTGTCCGGCCTGCCGCTGATGCTGGGCCACGGGTCGGGCTCCGAACTGCGCCGGCCGCTGGGTTACGCGATGGTCGGCGGTCTGATACTGTCGCAGGCACTCACGCTGTTCACGACGCCCGTCGTCTACCTGTATCTCGACCGTGCCCACTATTGGTACCAAAGCCGCAAGGAGGCGCGTTCCGCCCGCAAGGTGGCCCGTGCCGGCGGACCTCCGCCCGGTGCGCCGGTCGAATCGCACGGATGAGCGCTGACAGCGCGGCGTACGGCCCGCAGACGGAGACAAGACCCGCCATGAAGATCCTGATCGTCGAAGACGAAATCAAGACTGCCGACTACCTGCACAAGGGGCTGACCGAGCAAGGCTGCGCGGTCGACATGGCGCACGACGGCCTGGACGGCCAGCACCTGGCGATGCAGCACGACTACGACGTGATCGTGCTCGACGCGATGCTGCCCGGCCTGGACGGCTTCGCGGTGCTGCGCTCGCTGCGCACCGTCAAGCAGACGCCGGTGATCATGCTCACCGCGCGCGACCGGGTGGAAGACCGCATCAAGGGCCTGCACGACGGTGCCGACGACTACCTGATCAAGCCCTTCTCTTTCCTCGAACTGCTTGCGCGCCTGCAGGCATTGAACCGGCGCGGCCGCGCGCAGGAGCCGATGCAGCTGCGCATCGCCGACCTGCAGATCGATCTGCTGGGGCGCAAGGCTTTCCGTGGGAGTGGTGGCGGTGGCGGCGGTGGCGGTGGCGGCACGCGCATCGACCTCACGGCCAAGGAGTTCGCGCTGCTCGCGGTGCTGGCGCGGCGCCAGGGCGAGATCCTCTCGAAGACCGCGATCGCGGAGCTGGTGTGGGACATGAACTTCGACAGCAACACCAACGTGGTCGAGGTGGCGATCAAGCGGCTGCGCGACAAGATCGACGTGCCCTTCGCCGCGTCGTCGCCCAAGCTGCTGCACACGATCCGCGGCATGGGCTATGTCATGGAAGTGCGCAAGGACGAAGGCTCGCCGCCGTGAGGCGTTCGATCACCACGCGGCTGGTGCTGATGTTCGCGGGCACGGCGCTGGCGGCGTTCCTGCTGATCGGTGCCGCATTGCAGACCGTGCTCGACCGCGAACTGGAGCGCCATCAGTACGAAGAGCTCGACACCACGCTCACCAGCCTGCGCTTCTGGATCCAGGCGATCGGCACGCCCGAGCGCTGGGCGCGCGTGCGCTCGCGCATGGACGCGCTCACGCCCGAGGACGGCAGCGTGCGCTTCTGGGTGCTGAGCGACGACCCGCGCTTCCAGTACGGCAAGGGGCTTGCGGAGATCGACGGCCTCACGCGCGAGGCCGACGGCCGCGGCAGCGACATCCTGCTGCCCGGCCAGGAGCGGCCGTACCGCACGCTGTCGGCCCACATTCCGCCGCTGGACGATCGGCCCGCGGTGCGGCTCATCGTCGGCCGCGACTCCGAGCCGTACACCCGCACGCGTGAGACCTTCCTGAGCGCATTGCTGGCACTCGGGCTGGGCGCCGTGCTGGTGGTCGCGATCGCGGGCTACTGGATCGCGCGCGTCGGGCTGCGGCCGCTGGAGCGGCTGTCCGACGAAGCGCAGGCGCTGCGGCCCAAGACCTTGTCGCAGCGGCTGCAGACGACGGCGCTGCCGGTCGAACTGTCGGCGCTGACCGAAGCCTTCAACGGTGCGCTGGCCCGGCTGGAGCAGGCCTATGCGCAGCTGGAGGCCTTCAATGCCGACGTGGCGCACGAACTGCGCACGCCGCTGGCCAACCTGATCGGCGGCACGCAGGTCGCGCTGTCGCGCCAGCGCAGCGCACCGGAGCTGGAAGAAATGCTGGCCTCCAACCTCGAGGACCTGGAGCGGCTGCGCTCCATCGTCAACGACATGCTGTTCCTGGCGCGCGCCGATCGCGGCGAGCTGGCCACCGGACGGGTGCGCACGCCGATTGCCGAGGAGGTGCGCAAGACCATCGAGTTCTTCGAGTTCGTGCTCGACGACACCGGCATCCAGGTCCGCATCGAGGGCGACATGGCGGTGCAGGCGCGGCTGGAGACCGCGCTGTTCCGGCGCGCGATGTCCAACCTGCTGCAGAACGCGATCGAGCATTCGGCGGCCGGCGCGGTGCTGACGGTCGCGCTGCAGGAGGACGATGCGGCGACCTGGATTCGGGTGTCCAACCCCGGCGACCCGATCGCCCCGGCGCACCTGCCGCTGCTGTTCGACCGCTTCTACCGCGTCGATGCGGCCCGCCGCGGACAGGGCGAGCACCACGGCCACGGGCTGGGCCTGGCGATCGTCAAGGCGGTCGCCGCGATGCATGGTGGGCAGGTGAGCGCGACCAGCGCGGACGGCGTCAATACCTTCGGCTTCAGCGTGGCCTTGGACGCGTCGGCATCGGAAGACTGAGTGAACTGCAACGTTGAACCGCCCGTGTTACGGTCGGAGGCTCAGGGTAACTACTAATACGTCAGCCGTTCACCGATGAATCCCGTCAGCGCCTCCCCGCCCTCCGACGAGGCGTCCACGCCTTCTTCCACCGACCCCCAACGCGCCCGCACCATGATGCGGGCGGTGCTCGCGCTCGGCGTCGGCGGCTTCGCCATCGGCACGGGCGAGTTCGTGATCATGGGCCTGCTGCCCGAGGTCGCGCGCGACATCGGCGTGACCATTCCACAGGCCGGCCACGTGATCAGCGCCTACGCGCTGGGCGTCGTGATCGGCGCGCCGGTACTCGCGGTGCTGGCCGCGGGCTGGCACCGGCGGGCGCTGCTGATCGCGCTGATCGCCGTGTTCGCGCTCGGCAACTTCGCGACCGCGATGGCGCCGGGCTACCTGTCGCTGAACCTGCTGCGCTTCGCGACCGGCCTGCCGCACGGCACCTATTTCGGCGTCGCCGCGCTGGTGGCCGCCACGCTGGCGCCACCGGGGCAACGGGCGCGCGCGGTCGGGCTCGTGATGCTGGGGCTGACCGGCGCGACGCTGGTCGGCGTGCCGATCGCTGCCTGGCTCGGCCAGCTCTTCGGCTGGCGTGCGGCCTTCGTGTTCGTCGGCGCGATCGCCGTCATTGCGATCGAGCTGCTGCGCCGCAACATCCCCGACATTCCGGCCGCCAGCGGCGCGAGTCCGATGCGTGAACTGGGCGCGCTCAAGCGCAAGCAGGTGTGGCTCACGCTGGGCATCGGCGCGATCGGCTTCGGCGGCATGTTCTCGGTGTTCAGCTACATCAAGCCGACGCTGACCGAGGTGGCCGGGCTGTCGGTCGGCGCGGTGCCGCTGGTGCTCGCGCTGTTCGGCGTCGGCATGGTGTTGGGCAACGTCGTCGGCTCGCGGCTGGCCGACAAGTCGCTGATGCGCACCATCGGCATCTTGCTGATCTGGGCCACGCTGGTGCTCACGACCTTCTCTTTCGCGGCGCATTACGCGGCCACCGCGGCGATCAACGTGTTCCTCATCGGCACCATCGTCGCCATCGGCCCGGCGCTGCAGATCCGGCTGATGGACGTGGCGGGCGACGCGCAGACGCTGGCCGCCGCGCTCAACCATTCGGCCTTCAACATGGCGAACGCGCTCGGCGCCTGGCTCGGCGGCGTGGCGATCAGCGCCGGCCTGGGCTGGACCTCGACCGGCTGGGTCGGCGCACTGCTGGCGGTGGCCGGCTTCGGCGTGTTCTGGTGGTCGCTGCGCGCGGAACGCCGCAGCGCGAACGGAGCCATGGCGGAACGGACCGCCTCGTGAGCGCGACGGAGAAAGCCGCCAGTGCCGGCCCTGTCGGCAAGGCCAGCGCGGCGCTGCCGCTGCTGGTCGCCGCGGCCTTCTTCATGGAGAACCTCGACGGCACGGTGATCGTCACCGCGCTGCCGCAGATGGCGCAGTCCTTCGGCGTGCGGCCGGTCGACATGAGCATCGGCGTGTCGGCCTATGTGCTCACGCTGGCCGTGCTGATCCCGGCCAGCGGCTGGGTGGCCGACCGCTTCGGCGCGCGGCGGGTGTTCGCCGCGGCCATCGTGCTGTTCACGCTGGCGTCGGCGCTGTGCGGCTTCAGCACCGGCCTCGCCACCTTCACCGCGGCGCGCGTGCTGCAGGGCGCGGCCGGCGCGATGATGGTGCCGGTCGGCCGGCTCGTGGTGTTGCGCAACACGTCCAAGGCCGGTCTGATGCGCGCCATCGCGACCATCACCTGGCCCGGTCTGGTGGCACCGATCCTGGGGCCGCCGGTCGGTGGCTTCATCACCACGCACTGGTCGTGGCACTGGATCTTCTTTCTCAACCTGCCGCTGGGCCTGCTCGGGCTGATCGCGGCGCTGCGGTTGATTCCCGCGACCGGACCGCAGGCCGCGGCAGCGCGGCGGCCGTTCGACGGCGGCGGCTTCGTGCTGACCGGCGGCGCCTGCCTCGCGTTGATGGCCGGCGTCGAACTGCTGAGCCACGGCGGACACGGCATGGCCGCCGTGCTGTCCATGCTGGCCGCGCTCGGGCTGGGCTGGCTGGCGGTGCGGCATGCGCGCGGCCATCCGCATCCGCTGGTCGACCTGTGGGCGCTGCGCGTGCCGAGCTTCGCCGTCACGGTGTACGGCGGCTCGCTGTTCCGCCTGTCGATCGGCGCCGTGCCCTTCCTGCTGCCGTTGATGTTCCAGCTCGGCTTCGGGCTCGACGCGTTCCATGCCGGCCTGCTGGTGCTCGCGGTGTTCGCGGGCAACCTCGCGATGAAGCCGATGACCGGCGCCGTGCTGCGGCGCTTCAACTTCCGCACCGTGCTGCTGGTCAACGGGCTGGTGAATGCGGCGGCGATCTTCTCGTTCGCTTTCCTGTCGCCCGACACGCCGGTGGCCGTGATGGCGGCGGTGCTGTTCGTCAGCGGGCTGGCGCGGTCGATGCAGTTCACCGCGCTCGCCACGCTGGCCTTCGCCGACATGCCGCAAGACCGCATGAGCGGTGCCAACACGCTGTTCAACACCTCGCAGCAGATGGCGATCGGCATGGGCATCGCGCTCGGCGCTGTGGCGCTGCGCATGGGCGCGCTGTTGCTGGGCGACGACGCGGCTGCCGTGGGCTCCGGTGCGGCGTCGTTGCCGCTCGGCGAGTTCCGCATCGCCTTTGCAGCGATCGGCGTGATCGCCTTGCTGGCCGTGGTGGATGCGCGCAAGCTGCGCCGCGATGCGGGCGACGAAGTGCGGCTGGGTGAAGTCAAGACCAAGGCCAAGGTCAGAGCCAGGCCCGGCTGAGCGGCCTGGCGCTTTCGCTGGCGCCTGTGCCGTGCGGCCGGTCTTGAAACCGGTCGCGTGATTTTTCAGACAACCCTGCAAGGAGAAGTCCATGTCTCAATCTTCCCGAGATTCTCGAGATCCGTCCGCGTCGGAAGGGCACGCGCCGGCCGGCGTCCGTCGGCGCGACGCGGTGCTCGCCGCCGCGGCCGTCGTCGCCCAGTCGGCGCTGCTCGGTTGGCCGACTGCCGGTGGCGCGCAGT
>JAZKDL010000500.1:0-6699 GCA_040387575.1 Pseudomonadota bacterium | reverse complement strand
TGCGATGCGCCAGGGCGATGCCGCATCGGCGGATCAGGTCGACGCATTGGCCGGATTGGTGCAGCCCGGGATGGCGCCGGATGCTCTGCTCGCCGCGGCCAGTTCTGCTGGCCTTCGTGGGACAGCGCTGTCAGTCGTGGCGGCCTGGTACACGGGCACGGTCGTGGCCGGCGGCAAGACGGCGGTCGTCGCCTACGAACAGGCGTTGATGTACCGCCCGGTGGCCGATGGGCTCACCGTGCCGACGTATTGCAACGAAGGCCCGTTGTGGTGGACCGCGCCGCCGCCCGAGGCGGGTGTGCCGTCGCCGCAGCAGGCTGCGCATCCATCGCCCACGCCGCCGCCGGTGATGCGCTCGCAATAGAGCGCGGCGGACAGCGCGCAGTGAATAGCGGTCGGCCAGCCGGCACGCCTGCCCGCTGATCCAGGGCGGCAGACAACAGAACAACAGAAAGATTCCCGATGAAGAAAGCAGTATTCGATTCGAACGGCGACGCGCAGGCCGATGTGGTGGTGGTCGGCTCCGGCGTGGTCGGCGCGATGATCGCCGACCAGCTCGCGGGCCAGGGCCATGCGGTGCTGATGCTCGAAGCCGGCCCGCGCATCCAGCGTGCCCAGGCGGTGGAGAACTGGCGCAACATGCCCTTCGCCAACCGCGTGGGCTCCGACTTCCAGGGCCTCTTCCCGCAGTCGCCGCTCGCGCCGGCACCGCTGTACTTCCCGCCCAACGACTACGTGGGCCTGTCCGGTCCCGACGGCAAGGGCTTCCAGCAGGGCTACCTGCGCGTGGTCGGCGGCACGACCTGGCATTGGGCGGCATCGAGCTGGCGCCATCTGCCGGTCGACCTGCGCATGAAGTCGACCTATGGCGTCGGCCGCGACTGGCCGATCAGCTACGACGAGCTGGAGCCTTACTACTGCCGCGCCGAGCAGGAGATGGGCGTGGCCGGCCCGAACGATCCGGCGCAGCAGTCGCCGTCGGAGCGCAGCAAGCCGTACCCGATGGACATGGTGCCCTGGAGCCACGGCGACACGCGCTTCGCCGAGGTGGTGAACGCGCACGGCTACCGTTCGGTGCCGATTCCGCAAGGCCGCAGCACGCGCCCCTGGAACGGCCGGCCGACCTGCTGCGGCAACAACAACTGCCAGCCGATCTGCCCGATCGGCGCGATGTACAACGGCATCCTCCACGTGCAGACCGCAGAGGCCAAGGGCACCACGCTGCTGCCCGAGGCCGTGGCCTACCGCATCGACACCGATGCCAACAACCGCATCACCGCGGTCCACTGGTACGACAAGGACAAGAAGTCGCACAAGGCCACCGGCCGGCAGTTCGTGATCGCCTGCAACAGCCTGGAGACGCCGCGCCTTTTGCTGCTCGCGGCCAACGAGCGCAACCCGCACGGCATTGCGAACAGCTCCGACCAGGTGGGCCGCAACATGATGGATCACTCCGGGTTCCACTGCACCTTCCTGGCCAACGAGCCGTTGTGGATCGGCCGCGGCCCGGCGCAGAGCAGTTGCCTGGTCGGCCCGCGCGACGGCCCGTTCCGCAGCGAGTATTCGTCGAACAAGATGATCCTCAACAACATCACGCGCGTCGGGCCGGCCACGCAGCAGGCGCTCAAGCTGGGCCTGGTCGGCAAGGCGCTCGACGAGGAAATCCGCCGGCGCGCGATCTTCGGCGTCGACCTGTCGATCAGCCTGGAGCCGCTGCCCGATCCGAACAACCGCCTGACGCTGAGCGCGACCCGCAAGGACCCGCTCGGCCTGGCCTGCCCCGAGATCCATTACGACGTGGGCGACTACGTGCGCAAGGGCGCCGCGGCCGCGCACAAGCAGCTCGAGCACATCGGCAGCCTGTTCGGCGCGACCGAGTTCAACATCACCACCGCGCTCAACGCCAACAACCACATCATGGGCGGCACCATCATGGGCGCCGATCCGAAGGACTCGGTGGTCGACGGCGACTGCCGCACCCACGACCACGACAACCTGTGGCTGCCCGGCGGCGGTCCGATCCCGTCGGCCAGCGTGGTCAACAGCACGCTGACCATGGCCGCGTTGGGCCTGAAGGCGGCCGATGCGATCGGCCGTGCGCTGGCGAAGGGGTGACGGCATGACGATCGCTCTGACTTCATGGATGCGGCGCACCGCCGTGGCGATGGGCCTGGCGTTGGCCTGCGCAGGCTCGTTCGCGCAGCCCGCACCGTCGCCGCAGGCGACCGATGCCGCACCGCAGGCACTCATCGACAGGGGCCGCCAGCTCGCCATCGCGGCCGACTGCATGGCCTGCCACACGGCGCCGAAGGGCGGCAAGCCCTTCGCCGGCGGCTATGCGATCGATTCGCCGCTGGGCACCATCTACGCGACCAACATCACGCCGTCGAAAGCCGGCGGCATCGGCGACTACACCGAGGCCGAGTTCGCGCGTGCGCTGCGCCAGGGCGTGCGGCGCGACGGCAGCCACCTGTACCCCGCGATGCCGTACACCTCGTACACGCAGCTCAGCGACGCGGACACCGGCGCGCTCTATGCCTACTTCATGCACGGCGTGGCGCCGGTCGATGGCGCGGGCGCGCAGACCGCGCTGCCGTTCCCTTTCAACATGCGGTTCTCGATGGCGGTGTGGAACCTGCTGTTCCTCGACGACAAGCGCTTCGGGCCCGACGCATCGAAGAGCGCCGAGTGGAACCGCGGCGCCTACCTGGCCGGTGCGCTCGGCCATTGCAGCGCCTGCCACACGCCGCGCAACGCCCTGATGGCCGAGCGCGACAGCCAGGCCTTTGCGGGCGGCATGGTCGGCCCCTGGTACGCGCCCAACATCACGTCCGACCCGGTCAGCGGCATCGGCGCGTGGAGCGAGGCCGAGCTGGTGCAGTACCTGCGCACCGGCCGTGTCGAAGGCAAGGGCCAGGCCGCCGGCGGCATGGCGGAGGCCGTGACCAACAGCCTGCAGTACCTGCCGCCGGCCGACCTGAAAGCGCTCGCGGTGTACCTGAAGGCGACGCCGCCGATCCGCGACGCGCAGGACCGCGGCGACAAGCCGGCGCATGCCTGGGGTGCCGCCGCCAGCGCCGAAGCCACGCTGCGCGGTGCCGCGCCCTTCAACAGCACGCAGCGCATTCGCAGCGGCGAGGCGCTGTTCAGCGGCTACTGCGCGAGCTGCCATCAGGCCAACGGCGCGGGCAGCCGCAACCAGGCCTATCCCTCGCTGTTCCACAACACGGCGACCGGCTCGCCGAACCCCGCGAACCTGGTCGCCGCGATCCTGTACGGCGTGGACCGCGAGGTCGATGGGCAGCACGTGCTGATGCCGCATTTCAACGCCATGTCGTTCGTCGACCCGCTGAGCGACGAGGAGATCGCGTCGGTGTCGAACTACGTGCTGGGCCGCTACGGAAATCCGGCCGCCCAGGTGAGCGTGAACGACGTGAAGGTGGCGCGTGCGGGTGGGGCGAAGCCGCTGCTTGCGGTCGTGCAGCCGTACATCCTGCCGGCGATGCTGTTGGGGTTGCTGTTGCTTGTCGTGTTGGCGGTTCGGGTTCAGCGGCGGCGATCGGCCCACTGAACGGCCTGCGTCGCGAGCCATGTGGCATCGTCCAGCGGCAGATCATGCCCGGCGCTCGGGTGCACATGAATCTCCACGCCCCAACGCGTCGCCAGTCGCTGCGAGCAGCTTGAATCCACCAGCCCGTCGCACGCGCTCGTGAGCACCAGCATCGGCACTGCCGGCGCTCGTGTTGGCGCCCGGTAGCGCGCCGCGGCCAGCAGTTGCCGCAGCGCGTTCATCGCAGACACGGGATGCGCGCTGCGCAGCGCGGTCCAGGCGTCGATGACCGCGTCGTCGTCCACATGGTGCCGGCTGGTCAGGCGCAGCACGGTGCGTTCGCGGCGCCGGTCCGGTTGTGGCCATAGCGCGAGCCCCAGCAGCGCGGCGTAGTTGGCGGGCCGCAGCCGCTGGAACCAGGGGCTGAACGGACGCAGGCTGGTGTTGATCAGCACGCAGCCGCCGAGTTCGTCCGGGTACCGCGCCGCCCATTCGACGGCGACCATCGCGCCCATCGACATCGCCAGCAGATGCACCGGGCCGTCGATCGACAGGGCGCGCAGTTGGGCGCGGCAATGTTCGACGATCGCCTGGATGCGGGTGGGGCTCGCCTCGCCGTTCAGCCCTCCGTTGCCCGGCAGGTCGATCGCCACGACCCGGCAATGCGGCTGCTGCGCGCGCAGCAGCGCCGGAAAGTCGCCCCAATGGCCGGTCTCGCGGGTGAGGCCGCGCAGCAGCACCCAGGTGCTCATCGCACACGACCCTCGCGGCTGTTCGGCCCCTCGTACCAGCGCGCCATCGCCTGCACACGGTGCCGTTCGCGCTCGGCGCCGGTCGGCACCCAGCGCGCATGGCTGCCGGTCGCCCGCATGATGAAGTCGAGCCAGCCGAGATGGGTGCGCAGCACGCGCTGGTGCCGGTGCGTGATCATCGGATTGAAGATGCCGTGCCGCGAGAACAGTTGCCTCGGGTTCTTCTTGATCCACAGCCAGGAGCCCATCTCCAGCGTCAGCGGCAGGAACACGCCGCCATCGGGCCGGGCGCGGGCGCTCAGGTAGAGGTGGTCCCACAGGTCGCCGTGCGTCAGGTACTGCCGGCTCTGCGGCTCCAGCACGTAGCGGTGGTGCAGCAGCGTCTGGTCGTGGATCTCGCAGAGCGCATGGATCTCGGGCAGGTGCTCGATCGGCCGCGCCGTGTGCGCATACGGAAACCAGATGCGGTCGGTCAGGCCGAAGCCCGAATGGCAGTCGACCGCGATGCTGAAGCGGCGGCCCAGCAACTGCTCTTCGACGATGGCACAGAGCGCCGCGCTTTCGGCCTCCATCGGTGCGCCTTCGACGCCGCGGTACCAGGGCAGGTTGGCGCTGACGCGTTGTCCGCCGATCAGGTAGGGCACGCGGTCGACCGCATCGACCGGCGCGTTGCGCATGAGGTCGACGCTGCGCGGGTTGGCGCGCGTGCCGAGCCAGGCGCCGCCGGGGTTGATCATCGGCACGAACAGCAGGCGGATCGATTCGAGCTGCCGGTGCAGCGTCTGGTCCCAGGGCAGGCGCATCACCAGGCTGCGCAGGTAGGCGATGGTCACTTCGGCGCCGATGCGCTCCAGTCCATGGACGCCGCCGAAGAAGCCGACCGCGGGCACGTCGGGCCGGTCGCTGCCGAGCAGGTAGGCGTTGACCGGAAAGCGCCGACCGCCGGCCTCGACCTCGCACAGCCGGCGCTCGGCCATCCACGGGCCGGCGAGCCGGACGAGGGTCTGCAGCTCCAGCAGCTCGGGCAACTCGGGCGGGTCGGGCGGTTGGGTCGGTCGGGGCGGTTCGGGCAGGTCCGTGGAGGAGGTCACGCGGTGCGTTCTGTCGTCTGCGGTGGATCGACCGGCCAGCGTAGCGACGCCGCATGTCATGGGGATGTCATGCCGGCCGAATACGGTGCCGTCATGGTCCCCGTACTAAATCCTTCGACAGGTCACCGCGTGCGCGGCATCGGCTGCGCCTTGCTGTGGGGCGCGTTCGAGTTGGTCGCATTGGCGCGCTCGCGCTGGTCGGCGCGGCTGCATGCGGTCCGCGCCCGGCACTAGCAAACCAGCAAACCGGCAAAGAGGCGCTGTTCAGCCGCGCAGCGTTCGATCGAACAAGGCCCGCATCGCTTCCCAGCCGCGATCGGCTGAAACCGGGTCGTAGACAGGGAAGTCCGGCACCATCCAGCCATGGAGAGCGCCGGCATACATCTCGGCGCGATAAGGCACGCCTGCCTGGGTCAACGCATCCTCGAGGCGCGCCGCCATCGATGGCGGATAGCTGTCGTCCTTGTCGGCACTGGCGATGTACACCTGCGCAGCCAGCCCCGGCACGAGCCGGTGCGGGCTGGTCGGTGCGTCGGTCGCGAGATTGCCGCCGTGGAAGCTCGCGACGCCTGCGAAGCGCTCGGGGTAGGTCGCGGCCGCCGCGATCGCCAGGCCGCCACCCATGCAGAAACCCACGGCGCCGATCTTGGTGCCCGCGATGTCCGTGCGCGTGTCGAGATAAGCGAGGAAGGCACCGGTGTCCTCGGCCGCCTTGTCGGTGCCGGTGCTCGCCATCAGCGGGCCGAGGATGGCCATCACGTCACCCTTGAAGACCTCCTTCGGCACCAGCGGCCCATACGGCCCGTGGCGATAGAAAAGGTCGGGCAGCAGCACGACATGGCCGGCATCGGCGAGCCGCTCGGCCATCTGCAGCATGGCGGGCCGGATGCCGCCGGCGTCGCCGTAGAAGATCACCGCGGGCCAGGGGCCATCGCCGTTCGGCGACACGACATGGGCGGGGCAGTCGCCGTCGCGGGTTCGGATCGTTGTGTGTTCAGTGGGCATGAAGTTCCTCATTGGCCGGCAGCCATCTCGCGGCTGTCGATGACGGGCGAGAAGCTCGGAACATTATGGAAGCGTCATGGCTTGCCATGGGGCTCGGCGCCGAGCGGTGGCGCGATGTCCTCCAGCGAGCGCCGCTCCGCATTCACCGCGAAGCGCAGCGCGAGCAGGCCGGCACCGATGACCAGCACCGCGCCGATCGCGTAGCCGACCGCGACCGCGCCGCGGCTGCCGGTCTCGATGAGCGCGCCGAACAGCCATGGCGCGACGAAGCCGCCCGCGCCCGTGCCCACCGCGTAGAACA
>JAZKDL010000499.1:0-6524 GCA_040387575.1 Pseudomonadota bacterium | reverse complement strand
GTCTGCTGGAAGTCTTCGAGCGACTGGCCGCGCATCGCGGCATAGATGTGCAGGTTCGACACACCGACGACCGCGCCGAGCTTCTCCAGCATGAAGAAGATCACGCCGTAGTGGATGAGCCCGCGCCAGTCGCGCCGGCGCAGCAGGTCGCGCTCCTCGGCGGTCAGCGCGGCGGTCTCGAAGGCGAGCTCTTCGTCGGCCACGAAGGCCGCGCGGTGCGCCGGCTGCGTCATGCCGTGCAGGAACTTGTTGATGCGGTAGGCGCGCACGCCCATCTCCAGCGTGAACGGGTAGGTGCCCGGCAGCGCCTCGACGCCCGCGAGCTGCGTGGCCATGTGCTGGCGGTGCCGCAGCACCTCGCCGGCGATCGGCGGGCTCGCCAGGTTCTCGTAGATCGCGGTGGCGATGCCGGTCATCGACGGCAGGTAGTAGCTCTGGTGCGTCTTGCGGATGTTGCTCGACATGGCGCCGCGCATCACGAGCCACATGATCACCTCGGCGCCTTCGAGTCCGCCCAGCGTGGCCAGCTCGGCCTGCGTCATCTCGGTGAGGCGCACCGGGTCGTTCTCGATCAGGTCGAGGAACTGCGCGTCCCAGGCGGTGTTGTTGAAGCCGGCGCGCTCGCCGTGCACCTGGTGCGACAGCCCACCGGTGGCGACGATGGCCACCTTGATGTCTTCCGGATAGCTCTCGATCGCGCGGCGCAGCGCCTGGCCGAGCCGCCAGCAGCGGCGCGCCGAAGGCACCGGCGACTGCAGCACGCCGACCTGCAGCGGCACCACCGGTATCGGCCATTCCGGCTGATGCGGGCACAGCAGCGACATCGGCGAGAACACGCCGTGGTCGAGCGCGCGGTCCTGGAAGAAGGACATGTCGAACTCGTCCGCCACCAGCGATCGGCCGATGTGCTGCGCCAGTGCCGGATGGCCGGCCAGCGGCGGCAAATCGCGCGCGCCGCCGCCCTCGTCGGCCACGCGGTGCTGCTCGCCCACGCCCAGCGCGAAGGCCGAGTAATGGTCGAAGAAGAAGGAACTGACGTGGTCGTTGTAGATGAAGAACAGCACGTCGGGCTTGCGCTCGGCCAGCCAGCGCTGCACCGGCTCGAAGGCCGCGAAGATCGGTGCCCAGACCGGGTCCTGCTGCTTGTTCTTGTCGAAGGCGAAGCCGATGGTGGGCGTGTGGGAGCAGGCGATTGCGCCAATGATGCGGGCCATGTGTCGGTCTCCTTCAGTCCAGGTAGCGCAGGCCGGCCTTGGCCAGCGGCTCGCGCATCGCGTACATGTCGAGCCCGAGTTCGCCGCTGGCCAGGCGCGCGCGTTTCTGCGCTTCGTTGGCCTCGCGCGCCTCGGCCGCTGCAGCAACCTGCGCCGCCATCGCCGCGGGCACGACCACCACGCCGTCGATGTCGGCCACGATCACGTCGCCGGGGTTCACCAGCGCGCCCGCGCAGATCACCGGCACGTTGACCGAGCCGAGCGTCGCCTTGATCGTGCCCTTGGCATGGATCGCGCGGCTGAACACCGGGAATTCCATCTCGGTGAGGTCGCGCACGTCGCGCACGCCGCCGTCGATCACCAGGCCGCGGCAGCCGCGCGACTTGAAGGACGTCGCCAGCAGGTCGCCGAAGAAGCCGTCGGTGCTGTCGGCGGTGCAGGCCGCGACGACCACGTCGCCCGGCTGTATCTGCTCGGCGGCCACATGCATCATCCAGTTGTCGCCCGGATGCAGCAGCACGGTGATGGCGGTGCCGCAGCAGCGCGCCTGCGGATAGATCGGGCGGATGCGCGGCTGCATCAGGCCGAGCCGGCCCATGGCTTCATGCACGGTCGACACGCCGTAGCGCGACAGCTGTTCGACCGCTGCCGGGTCGGCGCGCGTGATGTTGCGGTGCACGACGCCGAGCGCCTGGAAGTGGGTGGATGTGGTCATGTGGTTCAGAGTCCCTTGTCCTTGAGCGCGCGGTCCAGCCGCGGATACACCCGGCGCGCATTGCCTTCGTAGATCTGCTGGCGCTGCGCCGCGTCGAGCGTGGTGGCGGCGTCGATGTAGCGCCGCGTGTCGTCGAAGGCGAAGCCGGTTTCGGGGTCGATGCCGCGCACCGCGCCGATCATTTCGCTGGCGAACAGCACGTTGTCGACCGGTATGACGCGCGTCAGCAGGTCGATGCCCGGCTGGTGGTACACGCAGGTGTCGAAGAAGATGTTGTTGAGCAGGTGGTCCTTCAGCAGCGGCTTCTTCAGCTCCTGCGCGAGACCGCGAAAACGCCCCCAGTGGTAGGGCACCGCGCCGCCGCCGTGCGGTATCACGAAGCGCAGCGTCGGGAAGTCGGTGAACAGGTCGGACGCGAGGCACTGCATGAAGGCCGTGGTGTCGGCGTTCAGGTAATGCGCGCCGGTGGTGTGAAAGCAGGCGTTGCAGCTGGTGCTCACATGGACCATCGCCGGAATGTCGTGCTCGACCATCTTTTCGTAGAGCGGATACCAGTGCCGGTCCGACAGCGGCGGCGACGTCCAGTGGCCGCCCGACGGGTCGGGGTTCAGGTTGATGCCGACGAAGCCGTAGCCGGCCACGCAGCGTTCCAGCTCGGGGATGCAGCTGCGCGGGTCGACGCCCGGCGACTGCGGCAGCATCGCCGCGCCGATGAAGTGGTCGGGGAACAGTTCGGCCACGCGGTGGCACAGCTCGTTGCAGATCGCGGCCCAGGTCGCGCTGGTCTCGAAGTCGCCGATGTGGTGCGCCATGAAGCTCGCGCGCGGCGAGAAGATCGTGAGGTCGCTGCCGCGCTCGCGCATCTTCTGCAGCTGGTTCTGCTCGATCGACTCGCGCAGCTCGTCGTCGCTGATGCGCAGCTCGGACACCGAAGGCGCCTCGGCGCGGTTGCCCAGGCTCGCGATCTGGCGGTTGCGCCAGAGTTCGAGCGCCTTGGGCGCGGTCGTGTAATGGCCGTGGCAGTCGATGATCATGAAAGGCTCGGAACGGGTTCGTTGGAAAGCGGCGAGGGCACGAGCACCTGGCCGCGCATCAGCGGGCGGGCGGTGCGCAGCAGGGCGGCGCCGATGATGGCGGTGCGGCTCTCGTCCATCGGCAGGCGCACGGTGAATTCACCGGTCGGGTGCTCGATCGACAGGTCGTGCAGAGCTACGGCCGACGGGTGGCACAGCGCTTCGGTCACGGTGCCCGGAATCACGCAGGCCGACGCGACCGACACCGCGCCCAGCACGCCGATGGCGTCGTGGCACTTGTGCGGAATGAAGGTGCGCGTGTTCAGCGCGCCGCCTGCGCGGGCCGGCGACACCAGCGTCATCTTGGGCACGACCTTGGCGCGCACGTCGCCCAGGCCCATGCGCGCGCCGGCCTGCAGGCGGAGCGATTCGATGCGGGCTTTCAACGGCAAGTCGGCGTCGAGTTCGGCGGGCGATTCGTCGCCGCTGCAGCCGAGGTCGGCGGCCCGCATCAGCACCACCGGCATGCCGTTGTCGATGCAGGTGACGTCGATGCCATCGATGCGGTCCAGCGCCTCGCCGGTGGGCAGCAGCGCGCCGCAGCTGGAGCCCATCACGTCGGAGAAGCGCAGCTCGATCGGCGATGCGGCACCGGGCACGCCGCTGATCGGCGTGGTGCCGGCATAGGCCATGCGGCCGCCGGGTGTCTGCAGCACCGCGTCGCAATACGACTGCGTGTTGACCATGCGGATGCGCACCACCGACACGTCGCCCTGCGCGGCGACGAGGCCTTCTTCGATCGCGAAGGGCCCGACGGCCGAGAGGATGTTGCCGCAGGTCGGCGCGTAGTCGATGCGCGACTCGGCGGGCACGACCTGGGCGAACAGGTAGTCGACGTCCGCACGCGGGTCGGCGGACGGCGACACGATCGCGACCTTGGTGGTCAGCGGATGGCCGCCGCCGATGCCGTCGACCTGCCGCGTGTCGGGGAAGCCCATCGCGGCAAGGATCAGCGCATCGCGCGCCGCTCCGGGCGCGGGCAGGTCGCGTTCGTGGAAGAACGCGGCCTTGGACGTGCCGCCGCGCCAGAGCATGCAGGGCAGCGCGATGAGATCGTCGGACAGGAGTGAAGCCATGGCGCCAAGTCTCCTGCGGCGACGCGCTCCGTTGTGTGAGTTCTGCTTGCGCTGCGTTCTCACTAATTTATCGTTCAGGGTTAACACCTAAACCGCAGGAGGGCCGCTCCGAATGCAATCGAACGAAGGCGATACCCATGGCAGCGACAAAACTTATCGACACCTCGACCGCACGCGTCGTCGGCGAGGCCGCGTTGAAGCTCAACCTGCGCCACCTGCAGGCCTTCGCTGCTGTCGCGGCGACGGGCAGCGTCACGCGTGCGGCGGAAGCGCTGTTTCGCGTGGCGTCCGCCGTCACGCGCGCGGTGGCCGAGCTCGAGGCTGCGCTGGGCACGCCGCTGTTCGAGCGCAAGGCGCGCGGCATGCTGTTGAACGTCCATGGCAAGGCGGTGCTGGTGCGGGCGGAGCGCGTCGAGCGCGAATTTGCTAACGCCTGCCAGGAGCTGGCGCAGGGCGATGCTGCGCGCGTGCTCGATGCGCGCAGCCTGATGGCGGCGATGTTCAGCGGGCGCCGGCTGGCACTGTTCGCAAGCCTGTCCGACCTGCACAACATGCCCGCCGCCGCGCGTGCTTTCGGCGTGACGCAGCCGGCGCTGAGCGCCTTCGTGCGGGAGCTCGAAGCGCGCTCGGCCTGCACGTTGTTCACGCGCTCGGCGCGCGGTGTGGTGCCGACGCGCATCGGCGCGCAACTGGCCTTCCGCTGCAAGCGGGTGCTGGCCGAGCTGCGCAGCATCGAGTCCGACGTGGCCGGCATCCGCGGCGTGGTGCAGGGCAGCGTGGTGGTCGGCGCGCTGCCGCTGTCGCGCACGCTGGTGCTGCCGGAAGCGGTGGCGGGCCTGCTGGCAGCGCATCCACGCGTCCATGTCAGCACGGTCGAGAGTCCGTACGAGGTGCTCGCCGCCGCGCTGCGCAGCGGCGATGTCGACTTCATCCTGGGCGCGCTGCGATCACCGGCCGAAGCCCGCGACCTGCTGCAGGAGCCGCTGTTCGACGACTACATCTCGCTGGTGGTGCGCAGCGGCCATCCGCTGGCGTCGAAGCTCGGCATCGGCTTCGACGACCTGCAGCGCGCGCGCTGGGTGCTGTCACGGCCGGGTGCGCCGTCACGCGAACTCCTCGAGAAGTTCTTCCGCCACTCCGGCCGGCCATCGCCCGCGCCCGCAGTGGAAACCGGCGACCTCGCGCTGCTGCGCGGGCTGCTGCTCAAGAGCGACATGGTGACCGCCATCTCGGCGCAGCAACTGCACTACGAGATCGAGGCCGGGATGCTGCAGGTGCTGGACTTCCCGCTGACGACCACGCGGCGCGAGATCGGCATCGCGCAGCGCGACGGCGCGCTGGCCGCGCCGAGCGTGCTGGCGCTGATGGCGGAAGTGCGCGCAGCGGCGGGGAGGCTGCCGGTGCGTTGAGTCTTCGGCGAGATGCTTTCCCCCGCGGTGATGCAACCGCGGACCCTGCAACCCCGAACCAGATTTCTCCAAGGTTGTCGGCCATCCTGCGGGCCTGTCCGGGTCGGTCGGCCAGCGCGTGTTGGTAGCCGTTCGGGCGTCGTCCTTTCTTGATGCGGTGTCCCGCCGCGGCGTCGTTGCGCAGCCCGTTCCCTTGTCGCTCTTGTTCCCCTCGCTCCCTGATGCCACCACCCAATTCCTCATTGCGCTCTCTTCGGGTGTGCTGCCCGTTGACGCTCGTCGCCGTGCTCGGCCTTTCACTTTCTGCCTGCAGCAGCCTGACCGGCCGCACGCAGGACGCACTGACCGCCATCACGCCCTACCAGGTCGAAGTCGTCCAGGGCAATGTCGTGTCGAGTGAGCAGATCGATGCGCTGAAGGTCGGCATGTCGCGCCAGCAGGTGCGCGAGATCGTCGGCACGTCGCTGCTGACCGATATGTTTCATGCGGATCGCTGGGACTATGTCTTCACGATCGACCGGCAGGGCGTTGCGCGACAGCGCCTCGGGCTCGCGCTGTTCTTCGACGGCGACGCGCTGAGCCGCATCGTGGCCGACCGCATGCCGAGCGAGCAGGACTTCGTGGCCATGCTCGATCCGCGCCGGCATATCGCCAAGGTGCCGCGCCTCGAGGCGTCGGAGGACGAGCTGCGGAAGTTCCCACCGGCCGCAAGGGCGGCCGCGCCGAACGCGAACGCACCGCTGCCCACCAGCTATCCACCGCTGGAGTCGAAGCCATGAGCGCGGCCGCCCTTGCTTCGCCGCGCGCCCCGGCCGGAATGCGCGCCTTTGCCGTTGCCTGCATGCTGGTCGCGCTGGCGGCATGCGCATCGAACGGCGAGAAGCCGAAACCCGTTGCGCTGTCGCCCGACACCGGATCGGTGCATGTCCGGCAGGCCTGGGCAGCGCACCTGCCGGCGACGGCGTTTGCGTTGCGCATTGCGGTCAACGACGCCACCGTGACCGTGGCGGCTTCGGACGGCACCGTCGCTGCCATCG
>JAZKDL010000498.1:3169-11888 GCA_040387575.1 Pseudomonadota bacterium | reverse complement strand
CGCTCGCGAACCCGACGAACTCGATCTGGAACATGATCCGGGTATTGGCTGTGACTTGTCCCGTCGTAATACGTTCCAGAACCACGCGGCCGATCCAGCAGCAGCCATCGTATTCGAGACCGATCACGCCGTCGGTGAGCGCCCGATCCTGCAGACTGTAGTTGAGCCGCCCCACCGCATACCAGCGGCCACCGCCTTCACCGCGACCCGGACCGAGATTCTGGCCTTTGTCACCCCAGAGATCGTTGATCGGCCATTGCCAGTTGACGTCGAGCGACTTGCTGCCATCCGTGGCCGTGGGCGTCGTCGGCGCCTGGTAGCGATAGCCTGCGGAGATCGTCCGATACGGACCTGGCTTGTACCGTGCAGTGAGCGTATTGCGCGTCGACTTGCGCTCGTCCGGGTTGTACTGGATGGTGCTGTCAGCGCTCCATTGTTCCGTCCAATTGACCTGCGCTCCGAGCAGCACATCGCTCAGCCGGTCCGTAACGGGCGTGCCGCCTGGCAGCACGACGTTCTGATCCTTGAAACGGATTCGCTGGGCAACGCCGAATCGTGCAGCTTCTGCCCCGCTTTCAGGGTCGATCAAGCGCGTACTCACGCCGAGGGTCAACAGGTTGCTGTCCGAGATGCGGTCATTGCCGGAAAACGCGTTCTCGGTGTAGATGGTCGCAAAGTTGAAGTCGTTGGCCGCAGTGTCGTAAACCGGAATCTGGCTCTGATCGCGGAATGGCGTGTAGGTGTAGAAGGCGCGCGGCTCCAGCGTCTGGCGGAACGCCCTGCCAAAGAAGTTCGCGTCGCGCTCGAACACCAGTCCACTGTCGAGGCTGAAGGTCGGCACCACCCGGCTGGCCGAGCTGGCGCCGTTGGCCAGTGGCGCATCGAACTGGTAAGAGGTCGCGTGAAGCAAGACCTTCGGGATCACGAAACTCGACGGCGTCAGCCAGGGCCGGCTGATCTGCAGCGTGCCGAGCATCCGTTCGGCGTCCGGCTGCCGCAGACCGTTGAGCAGCGGCGCATAGGCAGGGTCGGCACGGAAGCGCGTGTAATCGATGCCGCCGGAGATATCGAAACCGTTCCAGTCGTACTTGTTGTAGTTCGCGGTGACCTGCGGCATGCGGTCATAAGGCGGCGTGATGGGTGACAACGAGTACTGCAGTGTCTGGTACGAGAGCGCACGCGCCATGCCGCTCCAGTCGCCCTTGCTCCAGTTGAGCGCGGCCTCGCTCGTGAGCAAGCGCCCGGTCAGCGATGGCGTGCGGGAGAAGTCGCGCCAATAGTCATCGTCGCTTACACGATTGATGTTGATCCCGGCGCTGAGCGAATCGAGGCCGAAGGGCTTCGGGTCGAAACTCTGGTTGTGCTGCGCCCAGATGCCCCAGCGCTCACGGCTGCGCAGCGTATCCGTCGGCATGTAGTCCGCACGGATGGTTCCGCTGTACGTGTTCTCGAGATAGCGGAATTCGTTGCCGAGATTCACGCCACGCTTGCTCATCACCGTCGGATAGAAGGTCGCGTCGCGGTTGGGCGCGATGTTCCAGTAATAGGGCTGCAGCAGCTCCACGCCATTGACGCTGTCGATGCCGAACACTGGCGGCAACAGCCCGCTCTTGCGGTCGTTACCGAGCGGGAAACTGAGCGATGGCAACGCCGGCGTACTCACGCCCATGAAGCTCAGTCGCGCGTCCGTCGCCACGCCGACGTTCTCCTCGGTATCGGTCGTCATCGTGGCGGCGGTGAGCAGCCAAGCGGGCATCCAGCCGGGAAAATCCTCGCGCCGACAGGTGGTGTACGTGACGCGCCGCGCCACGGACACGTTGTTGTCGACGAAGTCGATCCGCTCGGCCTCGCCCTGACCGCCCGTCGCAAGGAAGCTGTAGCGAACCTTGTTGAAGAATCCCTCGAAGGTCTCGACCTTGAGCTGGAGTTCGGGACCTTCGTAAATGTTGCCCGCCTGGTTCACGCGCACGTTGCCGGTGGCCTTGGCCAGATCGTCGGGCTGGTAATACTCGAGCCGGTCCGCATGGATGACCGTTTCACCCCGACGCAGCGAAGCATTGCCTTCGACCACGGTTTCCAGGTCGGGACGGCCCGATATCTTGTCGCCGTCGACCAGACTGGGTCGCAGAGTGCGCTCGGCTTCGGGAATGGTTTCGGGGATCTCCGGCGTACGCTTGAGCGTCAGCGGGGCGTCGATCCACGCTTCCTGCGCGGACGCGGCATGAACGTTCAACAAGGCCAGTGCAAGTACGGCCAACGGCAGGGGCGGGCCATATCGGCGCCACACGGGAAAGCTCATTCGACAGTCCGCCGCGTAATGCCGGGCGCTTCCGGGAAACCATCGATCGACGGCAGCGACACGAAGTGCCGAACGCAGGCAGATTTCAGTTCAGGCATGGATAAAGACGTCTCGAATCGTCAAGGGAACGGGGCCATGCGGCGGCGCTCGGCGAAGGTCCGCCACGAGCGGATTTGTAGAATCGATTATCCATGACCGCACCCTCGATCCCGCCCGCAGGCACTGCCTCGCCCATCGCCTGGGACGAGCCCGGCCGTTCCGCCGCTTTTGCTCAGTGGCTTTCCCGCGTCGCACCAGCGCACGGTCTGCTGTCCGACACGCTTCGAATGGCATCGGCCGATGCCAGCTTCCGGCGCTACTTTCGCGTCGATACGACCACGCCAGGCATGAGTCGCATCGTCATGGACGCCCCTCCTGACAAGGAAGACAGCGCGCCATTTGTAAAGATTGCAAAGCTGATGCAGGCCGCCGAAGTGCACGCGCCCCAAGTGCTCGATTGGGACGAAGCCGGCGGCTTCATGCTTCTGGATGACCTCGGAAGGCAGACGCTGATCGATTCGCTGGACCCGGCCCGGCCCGAGGCCGCCCGGCCCTACTTCGAACAAGCCATCGAAATGCTGATCCGCTGGCAGCTGTCGTCGCAGCCCGGCGTGTTGCCGCCGTACGACCGCGCCTTGCTCGAGCGCGAGCTCACGCTGTTCCCCGAGTGGTACATCGGCCAGCACCGTGGCCTGGCTATCGAGGGCCAGTTGAAGGAACGGCTGGCGCGCGCCTTCAAGGCGATCGTCGACAGCAACCTGTCTGTCGCCAGCGTGTACGTGCACCGCGATTTCATGCCGCGCAACCTGATGCTGGGTGCAGACAGCCGACTCGGCGTGCTCGACTTCCAGGACGCCGTGTATGGACCGATCACCTACGACATCGCCTGTCTGATGCGCGACGCGTTCCTGAGCTGGGGCGAGGACTTCGTGCTCGACATCACGATTCGCTACTGGGAGCGAGCGCGCAAAGCCGGACTGCCGGTGGACGAGGATTTCGGCACCTTCTATCGCGCGGTCGAGTGGATGGGATTGCAGCGGCATTTGAAGGTTGCCGGCATCTTCGCGCGCATCACGCTGCGCGACGGCAAGCCTCGCTACCTGCCTGACACACCACGCTTCATCGCCTACATCCGCGCGACAGCCAGCCGCTACAGCGAACTCACGCCCTTGCTGCGTGTGATCGATGAAGTCGAGGGCACGCAGGCCTTGACCGGCTTCGCCTACGGCCGGGTCTAGACCGGTGCCACGCTTTCACTGCTCCATTGCGCTGACGGCAGGCGCCACGCTGGCGCTGCCGGCGGGCGCCGCGCGCCACGTGCAGGTCCTGCGGCTGCAGCCCGGCGATGGGCTCACGCTGTTCGATGGCGCTGGTGGCGAATATGGGGCGACGGTTACACGAATGGGCCGCAGCGAGGTGGTCGTCGAGGTCGGCACGCACGACGCTGTCGAACGCGAGGTCGAACGCGCGTTGCACCTGGCGGTCGGCATGCCAGCCAACGACCGGATGGACTGGCTGGTCGAGAAGGCCACTGAACTTGGCGTGGCCAGCATCCAGCCGCTGCACACTGCACATGGCGTGCTGCGCCTGAACAGCGAACGGGCGGAAAAGAAGGTCGCGCACTGGCAGGCCATCGCCGTGTCGGCCTGCGAGCAATGCGGCCGAAATCGGGTGCCGATGATCCATCCGGTGCAGTCGTTGGCCGATTGGCTGTCTGCGCTGGCGCCTCACGCAATGGATGAACTTCGCGGCGTGCTCAGCTTGGCGCCCGGCACCCGCACCTGCAAAGAAGTGGCGAGCGGCGCGTTGCGTCGGGCGTACATGCTGAGTGGCCCAGAAGGCGGGCTGAGCGCACAGGAGGAAGCACTGGCATTGGCAGCGGGCTTTGTACCGTTGACGCTGGGCAACCGTGTGCTGCGGGCCGAGACCGCTGCGATTGCCGCGTTGGTCGCACTCGCAATCTAGGCGCAAAGCCGCGGCGGAAGGGCGACACGTCAGACGCCAGAGGCCTTCGTGATGGCGTTCCTGGCTTCGCTCGCACGGCTACAGGCGTGATGCGAGATCGCAAAACTCCGGTCTTGCCGTCGATTGGGCGGCTCTCATGATCGCGAGGACACAATGGCAATGGGCAAGATTGACGACAAAAAGTCGACGCCGGCAACCGCGGGCGTCTCCGCGCTTCACGATGCGAATCCGGGCGTGGCGCAAAGGGAGCCGGGGGAGCATCAACCCAACCAGTCGCAACGCACGCACAGGAGCTTCGGCCAGCTCGTCAGTGACTGGGTGCATGGCAATCGCCATCGCCATCGCGTTGAAGAACCGGTGTTCTCCTCGGGGCCTTCGCTGCCCACGCAGCCCGAGAAAGCTACGACCGGCAGGCTGGGACGACGCATCCTGGAAAAAGCCGCCGCACCGCTCGTTGCAGCAGAAGTATTTCGTCTCAAGCAGCATGACAAGAAAGTGGAAGGAGAAACAGAGGATCTGTTCCACCACACACCACAGGGTGCGGCGAGCGCGACAGTTCGCGCCGTGCTGCCTGACACCCCTTTCGCCGCTGCCTTGAAGACTGCGAAGAGTGTGACGAAACAAGCCGTCGATGCGGCGCACGACATCCGGCACCGCGTGTCTGTGGAATTGAAGCTGGTCGATTCGCTGGAGCGACTGAGCCGGCTCGAACAATTGTTCGCCAGCACTTTGGCACCCCTTCAAGAAGCTCGTGCGACCCTCGCCGGTTTGAAGTTGTCCCTTGAGGAAAGCGCGCCGCCCGAAGCAAAGAACATGATGAACGAGGCCTTTGAGAGAGCTGACCGAATCGTCAAACTGGAACTCCGGCAGACGAAGCAGCTGATTGCGGAAATCGATAGAAAGATTGCCTCGTTGAAAACCGAACTGAGCCGGCCGGAATTCGACGTGGTCCAGGCGCATCCGGAGATTTTTTCACCCCTTGCGCAACCCTTCGAGTATCAGCAAGCGAGCCAACTGCTCATGGAGCGGCGGCGGCATTGCGCCGGACGTGCCCTGGAATGCGCCAACGGTATCAAGAGCGCGCCCGACGTTGCACAGCAGACTCAATTCTTGGCCGACTACATGGCGTTCGTTGCTGCGGCTGAAGATATGCAGAGACAACTCAAGAAACTGATGCGCAAGTCGTTCGACCCGGCGCTCACGGAACGAGTGCAGCTTTCAGAACAGGCGATCAAAGGCACGCTGCATAGCGCGAAAGTTGCTGCGGCAGGCCATGCGCACCTGGCTCGTTCCATACCGGCCAGCGGCGCGGCCGTCGGTCTGAGCACGTCGGGGGGTGACGGCTAATTGGAATCGACAGCGGTGTGCAGCCACTGCACGAAAGCGGCGGTCAGCGGGTCCTGTGTCTTGTGAGGCGCCACGAAGACGCTGTAGCCGCGTGGGCCAACGCCGACGTGCGGATGGGCGAGGACCAACTCGCCGGCGGCCAATTCGCGTGCCACCAGATACAGCGGGACCAATCCGATGCCGAGATGGGCGCGCACCGCCTCGACCAGCATCGAGAACAAATCGAATCGGTGGCCCGCGACCGTGTTGTCCGGCTTCCTGGTGATAGCCGCTTGCGCCATCCAATCCTCCCAGTCGCCAAGCCGGGAACTCAGTTGGAGGAGGCTGGCGTAGCGAAAATCTCCGCCCGTCATCAGCTCTCGGCCCTGAGCGGTGGGGGCGCAGACGGCCACGCAGCGCTCAACCATCAGCCGTTCAATTGCCGCATGCGGCCAGACCGCGTCGTCGTACTGGATGCCTACGTCGAATGCCGGCTCGTCCATGTAGACCTGCGTGGGAAAGACCTGAAGATGCAGGCTACATGATGGCTGCAGCGCAAGAAAAGCCGGCAGGCGTGGCGCCAGCCAGCGTTCGGCGAATGCCGGAACGGCGCCCACCAGCAAGCGCACCCCATCGGGCCGTTGAGCCATCGCCTCGAGCGTGTGATTCTCGAGCCGCAGCAGGTCAGCGGCGACTTGTGCGTGATAGCGCCGACCGGCATCGGTGAGGCCTGATCCGCGAGCGGTCCGTTGCACCAGCCGTACGCCAAGTTGTGCTTCCAGCAGGCGCAGTTGCTGACTGACGGCGCTGTGCGTCAGGCACAACGCCTCGGCGGCTTTGCCCACGCCATGGTGGCGTGCGACGGCGTCAAAGACCAGCAGCGCTCGGGTGGTGGGAATATGGCGTCGCATGTAAGAAAAACTGAATGCTCACCAAATTAAACAAAGGCTGACGAAGGCGAAACGCGAAAGAATAGCTTGTTGTCTTCCTTTTCTGAACCGTCTTTCATCACCATGCATCGCTCCTTCGACCCTCGCCTCGCTTCCCTCGTTCTTGCCGCGCTGTGCAGCGCAGGCATCGCACAGGCTCAAGGCAGCAATGCAGTGGCGCCAACACCCGTGCAGGTACGACCGGAGGTCGACCAGGCCTACACGCAGCTGATGGCTGCACCTTCCATTGCCGAGTTGCTGGAAGCCGTGAAAGCCGACCATGCTCGTTCGATCGAAGATCTGCGCCTGCTCACCGAGATCGAGGCGCCGCCCTTCAAGGAACAGGCGCGCGCCGAAGCGTTCCTGACGCGCATGAAAGCGTTGGGCTTGCCCGACGCGAAGATCGACGCCGAAGGCAATGTCGTCGGCCTGCGCAAAGGCACAGGCAACGGCCCGACGCTGCTGATTTCAGCGCACCTGGACACCGTGTTCCCCGCCGGCACCGACGTGAAGGTCAAGGAGCGCGACGGCAAGCTGTACGCACCCGGCATTTCAGACGACACGCGCGGCCTCGCCGTGCTGCTGTCGTGGCTCAAGGTGTTGAACGATCGCCAGATCCGGACCACCGGCGACCTGCTGTTCGTGGGCAACGTCGGCGAAGAAGAGCTGGGCAATCTGCGCGGCATGAAGCGGCTGTTCGCCGAACATCCCGAAATCGACGGCATGGTCGGCCTGGAGCCGGCGCCACAGGGGGCAGTGCTGGTGCTCGGCACGGCGAGCCATCGCTATGAGGTGACCTTCAAGGGGCCGGGCGGTCACAGCTACGGCGCCTTCGGCCAGGTGCCCAGCGCGATCCACGGCATGGGCCGAGCGATCGCCAAGATCGGCGACATCCGCACGCCGACCTTCCCCAAGACGACCTTCACGGTCGGCACGGTGGGCGGCGGCACCTCGGTGAACACGATCGCACCGGATGCGCGCATGGCGGTCGACATTCGCTCCGATGAGATGGGTCCGCTGCTGGAGACCGAGAAACAGATCCTCGCTGCGATCGATGCCGGCGTGGCCGAGGAGAACAAGCGCTGGGGCGTCGACACGCTGAGCGTGACGACCAAGCTGATCGGCGATCGTCCCGGCGGCCGCACGCCGTCCGACTCGGTGATCGTCGAGGCCGCCACACGCGCCAACTCGGCCTTCGGACAGAAGACGCTGCTGTCGGGCGCCAGCACCGATGCCAACGTGCCGATGTCGCTGGGCATCCCGGCGATCATCATCGGCGGTGGCGGAAAAACCGGTGGCTTCCACGCGCTGTCCGAATGGATCGACCTGACCGACGCATGGAAGGGCGCACAGAACTCGTTGGTGACGGTGCTCGGTTTGGTGGGCGTCGATGGCGTGAGCACGCCCTTGCTTGTCAAGCGAACTGCAGACGCAAAGCGGTAATTTTTCACACACGCAGACGTGAATGCGGTTGCGGCTCGCACGCCGATCGACGCTCGACACGCAGAATCGTCTTTCTGTCACACAGTCAAGCACCGCACGCGCCAACAGCGGAGAGAACAAGGGAAAAGCGGTTCGTCGAGGCATCGATCTCTTGGGAGGACGATGCATCCACGACATGACACTCGACCCGATGGTCAAAAGCGCCTTGATGGGCGCTTTTTTTTGTGTCGACGGTGTGGCCGTTGCCTGATCAGGCAGCGATCGGCTCTTCCTTGGCCAGAGCTTGCGCCACAGGCAGCGCCGCGATCACTTCGGCCACCGCCGCCGTGAGCTTCTTCGCATAGGGCACGTGCAGGAATTCATTGGGGCCGTGGGCATTGCTCTTCGGTCCGAGCACACCGCAGACCATCATCTGCGCGGTCGGAAATCCCTCGCTCAGCATGTTCATCAACGGGATCGTGCCGCCCTGGCCGATGTAGCCGCAGGGCGCGCCGAAATGCGCCTGTGACGCGGCGTTGAGCGCACGCTCGAACCAGGGCGTGATGGTCGGCGCGTTCCAGCCGGTGGCACCGCCACCGCCGTCGAAGGTGACCTTGGCCTGGTAGGGCGCGTTGTCTTCAAGAAGATGCTTGAGCTCCTGGACGGCCTTGTCGGCGTCGACCAGCGGCGGAAGCCGCAGCGAGAGCTTGAAGGCGGTGTACGGCCGCAGCACGTTGCC
>JAZKDL010000498.1:0-3069 GCA_040387575.1 Pseudomonadota bacterium | reverse complement strand
AAGCTCGCCGGCAGCAGGCGGCCGGTCTTGCTGTCCTCAAGCCGGTCGAGCACCTGCCGCATGATCCGGAAGCTCGACGGCACCAGCCCGGAGGCATCGCCGGAGTGGATTCCTTCGGTCAGCACTTCGACCTTGAGCGTGCCGCCGGCCAGGCCGCGCAGCGAGGTGGTGAGCCAGAGCTGGTCGTAGTTGCCAGCGCCGGAATCCAGGCAGATCACCAGCGCGACCTCGCCCAGCCGCGTACGCAGCGCGTTGACGTAGGGCAGCAGGTCGTACGAGCCGCTTTCCTCGCAGGTTTCGATGATGCCGACGATGCGCGGATGCGCCACGCCCTGTGCCTTGATCGCCTGCAGCGATGCGATGCTCGCGTACACCGCGTAGCCGTCGTCGGCGCCGCCGCGGCCGTACAGCAGGCCGTCCTGGTACTTGGGCGTCCACGGGCCGAGGTCGTTGCGCCAGCCGGTGAACTCGGGCTGCTTGTCGAGGTGGCCGTACATCAGCACGGTGTCTGTCATCGTGGTGCCGGTGGCAGGAACTTCGAAGAACAGCACCGGCGTGCGGCCTTCGAGCCGAACGATCTCGAGCTTCAGTCCCTCGACCTTCTGAGCCTCGACCCACTGCGCGGCATTGCGCAACACGGTCTCGAGATAGCCGTTCGCCGACCAATCCTTGTCGAAGCCGGGCGACTTCGCGGGGATCGCGATGTAGTCGGTCAGTTGCCTGACGATGTCGGTGTCCCACTGCGTGGTGACATCGGACAGGGCGCGCTCGGCGTTGAGCAGGCCCGCGGGAATCTCGCGGTGCAGGGGGGCGTTCATCGGCAATCTCCGCTGGATGGCATGGGTGGAAACGAGGGGAAAAAGCATTTTGCGCTCGCACGTGCCGCCGCGTAGAGTCGACGGACCTAAAACCGGAGAACGATGTGAGCCAATCCGCGACGAGCATCCGCGTCGGCATCGGCGGCTGGACCTACGAGCCGTGGCGCGACAACTTCTATCCCGCCGGCCTGCCGCAAAAGCAGGAGCTGCATTACGCGAGCCGGCAGGTGACGGCCATCGAGGTCAACGGCACCTACTACAGCACGATGAAGCCCGAGAGCTTCCGCAAGTGGCATGACGAGACACCGGACGATTTCATGTTCTCGCTCAAGGCCTCGCGCTTCGCGACCAACCGCAAGCTGCTCGCCACGGCGGGCGATTCGATCTCGCGTTTCGTCGGCAGCGGCGTCGCGGAGCTGCGGGACAAGCTGGGGCCGATCGTCTGGCAGTTCATGCCGACCAAGGTGTTCGATGCGGAGGATTTCGCGGCCTTCCTCGCGCTGTTGCCGAAAAAGGAAGGCAGCCGCCAGTTGCGCCACGTGATGGACGTGCGGCACGACAGTTTCAAGACGCCAGAGTATCTGAAGCTCGCCCGCCAGCACGGCGTGGCGACGGTGTTCACCGACTCCGACAAGTTCCCGTCCTTCGCCGACCTGACCAGCGACTTCGCCTATGCGCGGCTGATGGCCAGCAACGCCAAGCTGAAGAATGGCTATGCGCCGAAGGCGCTCGACGGCTGGGCCGCAGCCGCCCAGGCCTGGGCCGCGGGCAAGATGCCGGATGCATTGCCGCGCGTCGACAGCGGCGGCGACCCGGCCGCATCGCGACGCGACGTCTTCGTGTTCTTCATCAATGGCGCGAAGGAAAAGGCGCCAGCCGCGGCGCAAGCGCTGCTCACGCGCTTGTGAAGGAAGTCAACGGTGCTCAGGCTTCCGGCAACGGCGTTGGCTTGGTGGCCGATGCCGGCGAGGTACCGAAACTGATCTCGCCCGACAGTTGTCCGCCTTCCTCGATCACGATCTTGCCGTAGCGGATCTTGCCGGTGACCTTGCCGGTCGAGTGGATGACGAGCTTGTCGCGCACCGTCAGGTTGCCGTCGAACATGCCGCGGATCTCCGCGATATCGATGTCGGCGGAACCCTTGAACGCGCCCTGTTCGGAGATCTGGATCACGCGCGAGTCCATCGTCGCCTCGACCGTGCCTTCGACCACGAGCGTGTCGCAATCGGTGATCTCCACGCCCTTGAGTTTGATGTTGGGGCCGACCGTGAGCTTGCTGCCGGCCTCTTTGACGGGCACTGCCGGAGCGGGCGCAGCAGTCAGCGGGTTGCTGCCGCTGTTCAGCGAGTGACTTGGCGACGCAGGCGAATTGCTCGTACCGCCCAATGTCGTGGTGCGGGAAGGAAGGGTGTCGACGTCGCTGGTGCGCTTACCGAAGAAGGGGGACTGTGAAGCCAATGGGCTGCTCCTCTGCAAAGGGCCTATCGTAGGAGTCATCTCGGTTGCGTGCCGCTTCATTGCGCAAGAGTAGTAAGCAAATCGCTCTCAACCATGTCGGCGTCGTCGGACAACAATGCAGGCGCTTCCAGGCGGCATTTCAGGCCACGCCCAAACCCAATTCAGTTCAGTCCAATGTCCAAGCCACAGGCGCCGCATTCCGCTACGACCCCAACCGGTCCGGGGCTCGACCCGAGTTTCGGCAAACCCACGCACGGCTGGCGCCTGCGCTTGTATTCGGTGATCTTCGAGTCCGAAACCCGTGCAGGCCGCCTGTTCGACCTGCTGCTGATCGCCGTGATTCTGCTGAGCGTCACCGTCGTGGTGCTCGACAGCGTGCAGTCCATCCGCGCCCGCTGGGGCGATGTGTTCACCTGGTTCGAATGGGGTTTCACGACCATCTTCACGCTGGAATACATCGCGCGGCTCGTGTGCCTGGGCCGGCCGTGGCGCTACGCACGCAGCTTCTACGGCGTGATCGACCTGCTCGCGCTGCTGCCGACCTATCTCGCGATCCTGATGCCCGCGCTCTCGGTGCTGATCGACGTGCGCATCCTGCGTCTGCTGCGCGTGTTCCGCATCTTCAAGATGTCGCACTACGCCGCCGAGTACCGCGCGCTGGCCACCGCGCTCGCCGCGAGCCGCCGCAAGATCATGGTGTTCGTCGGCTTCGTATTCATGGTCGTGCTGGTGCTCGGTACGCTGATGTACGTGGTCGAGGGGCCGCAGTACGGTTTCACCAGCATTCCGGTCG
>JAZKDL010000497.1:0-6016 GCA_040387575.1 Pseudomonadota bacterium | reverse complement strand
TTGGAGCGCACCAGCCGCACCACGAGTTCGATGCGCTCCACCAGCGCCTTGGGCGCGTCCTTGAACAGCAGGTGCGCCTCGTCGAAGAAGAAGGCCAGCTTCGGCTGCTCGGGGTCGCCGATTTCGGGCAATTGCTCGAACAGTTCCGACAGCATCCACAGCAGGAAGGTCGCGTACAGGCGCGGCGCGTTCATCAGCTTGTCGGCGGCCAGGATGTTGATCACGCCCCGGCCCGACACGGTCTGCATGAAGTCGGCGATGTTGAGCATCGGCTCGCCGAAGAACTTGTCGCCGCCTTGCGTCTCGATCTGCAGCAGACCGCGCTGGATCGCGCCCACGCTGGCGGCGCTGATGTTGCCGTACTCGGTGGTGAACTGGCTCGCGTTCTCGCCGACGTGCTGCAGCATCGCGCGCAGGTCCTTCAGGTCGAGCAGCAGCAGGCCGTTGTCGTCGGCGATCTTGAACACCAGATTCAGGACGCCGGCCTGCGTGTCGTTCAGGTCGAGCATGCGGGCCAGCAGCAGCGGGCCCATGTCGGACACCGTGGCGCGCACCGGATGGCCTTGTTCGCCGAACACGTCCCACAGCGTCACCGGGCAGGCCGATGGTTCCGGCGGTTCGATGCCGCGTTCCTTCAGTGTGGCGGCCAGCTTGTCGCCGATGTGGCCCGGCTGGCTGATGCCGGTCAGGTCGCCTTTCACGTCGGCCATGAAGACCGGCACCCCGATGTGCGAGAGCTGCTCGGCCAGCGTCTGCAGCGTCACGGTCTTGCCGGTGCCGGTGGCGCCGGTGATCAGGCCGTGCCGGTTGGCGAGCGCGGGCAGCAGAAAACACTCGGTGGAGTCGTGGCGGGCAATCAGGAGAGGGTCGGCCATGGCGGGTTCGTTCGTGGGAAGGCGGCCAGTCTATCGAAGGCGGCCTTCTATAATCCGCCGCCCTACGCGACCTTCCCCAAAAGCCCCAGGAGTCTCTGTGTCATCGACCGCCCAGCCCCCCATTTCCGCCGCCGGCGATGCCTCCGAACAGACACCGCTCGAACAGGAGCTGGCCGTGCTGCTGGTCGAGTCGCTGAATCTCGAAGTCGCACCCGCCGATATCGTCCCGACCGCGCCGCTGTACGGCGACGGGCTCGGCCTCGATTCGATCGACATCCTGGAAGTGGCACTCGAAGTGTCGCGCCGCTACGGCTTCCAGCTGCGTTCCGACGACGAGCGCAACCAGCAGATCTTCCAGTCGCTGCGCAGCCTCGCGGCGCACGTCGCGCAGAACCGCAGTCCGGGCTGATGTCGCGCTGGCGCATCGCGCTCCTGCTCCTGGCGGGCGGCGCCTACGCCGGGCTGTCGCACTGGATGATGGTCTGGCACGCGGCCGAGCCGTGGGCCGTTGCGGCGCTGCTCGGCCCGATGTGGCTCAGCGTCGTCGGCCTGATGGGTGGGCGTTTCGGCAAGCCGGGCATCGCGGCGACCATCGTTCTCGGCCTGATCGGGTTCGCGCTGGTGCTGCGCGGCGAAGCCGGCAATCCGGACCGCCTCTACGTGCTGCAGCACGCCGGCATCCACGCGGTGCTGTGCTGCTGGTTCGGCGGCACCTTGCGCGCCGACCGGCTCTCGCTGATCGGACAGTTCGCGCAGCGCATTCATCCGCTGTCGCCGGGAATGCGTGAATACACGACGCTGCTCACCCGCATCTGGACCGTCTATTTCGCGGGCATGGTGGTCGCGTCGATCGGCATCTACGCGCTTCTGCCGTTCGATGTCTGGTCGGTGTTCGCGAACCTGTTCACGCCGGTGTCGGCCGTGGTGCTGTTCGTCGGCGAGCATCTGCTGCGCTACCGCATCCATCCTGAATTCGAACGCACCCGGCTGATCGACGCGTTCCGCGCCGTCTACGCGGGCAGCGCTGCGGACGGTACGACCGGGCGGGGCGGCGCGTGACGCAGATGCCGACCCGCTACCCCCGCCATCCGCTGCTGGCGGAGCGCGACCTGGACGCGCCGCTGGCGTGGCGCCACGGCGTGCCCATCAGTGGCCACGACTTCCTTGCCGACGTGGCGCTTCAGGTGCCGCTGATGCCGGCGCAGGGCCCGGTCGTCAATCTCTGCGGCGACCGCTACGCGTTTTCCGTGGCGCTGTACGCCGCGATGCTGCGCGGCCATGCGAGCCTGCTGCCGCCGGACGCGCGGCCCGACACGCTGGCGCGCCTTTGCGATCCGGCCGGTCAGGTCTTCGCCGTGACCGACGAGCCGACGCTGCCGACGCCCGGCCTGCCGAAGGTGCTGGTGACGCCGCGCGACCACGCCGGCACGCCGCCGCAGGCCGTGCCGATGGTCGACGGCAACCTGCATGCCGCCAGCCTGCTGACTTCCGGCTCGACCGGCGCGCCGCAGCCGCATGCCAAGACCTGGCACACGCTGGTCGGCGACGTCGCCGCTGCGGCCGGGCCGCTCGCGCGACGCCTCGGCCGAACGTCGATGGCCGGCGTCACGCTGGTCGCCACGGTGCCGGTGCAGCACAGCTACGGGCTGGAGTCGACGGTGCTGCTGGCGCTGCTCGGCGGCGCTGCCTTCGAGAGCGGCCGGCCGTTCTATCCCGCGGACATCGTCGCCGCGCTCGAATCGGTGCCGCAACCGCGCGCACTGGTCACCACGCCGTTCCATTTGAAGACGCTGCTGCTGTCGGGCCTCGCGCTGCCGCCGGTCGAACTGATCCTGTCGGCCACCGCGCCGCTGTCGCCGCAGCTCGCCGCGCAGGCCGAGCAGGCCACCGGTGGCGTGCTGATCGAGATCTACGGCAGCACCGAAACCGGCCAGTTGGCGCAGCGCCGGCCGTCCGAGAGCGAGGTCTGGGAGAACTTCGGCGACATCCGCGTGCACGCCGAGCCGGGCGCCGACGGCAGCGACCGCTTCGTCTTCTCGGGCGACTTCATGCCGGAGCCGATGCCGATGGCCGACGTGCTCGAGCTGCTCGACGACCGCCACTTCAAGCTGCTGGGCCGGTCGAACGACCTGATCCACGTGGCCGGGCGGCGCAGTTCGCTGGCGCACCTCAACTACCACCTGAACAGCATTCCCGGCGTCGACGACGGCGCCTTCTGGCTGCCCGACGACGTGACCGACGGCGTCGTGCGCCCGATCGCCTTCGTCGTCGCACCGACGCTGGCGGCGGCCGACGTGATCGCCGCGCTGCGGTCGCGGCTCGAAGCCGTCTTCGTGCCGCGCCGCGTCGTGCAGGTGGCGTCGTTGCCGCGCGAGGGCACCGGCAAACTGACGGCGCGCCGGTTGCGCGAGTTCGCGCTGGCGCAGTTCGCGGCCGACGACACGCCGGTTCAGGTCACGCACGCGGTACCGGCGGACCATCCGGCGTTTGCCGGGCACTTCCCCGGCCAGCCGCTGCTGCCGGGCGCCTTGCTGCTGTCCGAAGTGCTGGCCGCGGCGCAGGGCGCGCCTGCCATCGCCGCCCGATTGGGCGCCACGCCGACGCTGGCGGCCGTCAAGTTTCTTGCGCCGGTGCGTCCGGGCGATGAGCTCGTGATCACGTTGTCGCCTGAAGCTGGCGCGGCGCGCGGGGTGCGTTTCGAGGTCCGCTGCGGCGACGTCGTCTGCGCCAATGGCCGCTGGACGCCAGCGGAGGGCGCGCCATGAGGAAGCAGTTCGACGCTTCCGGGCCATCGACCCAGGCCGGCACCAATGCCGGCACCAATGCCGGTGCTCACACGAAGCCCCAGGCCGACTGGTCGCGCACGCCCGAGCGCAGCAACATGCTCGCGCTGCGCGTGATCGTCTGGATCGCGCTGACGCTGGGCCGCCGTGCGGCGCGTCTGCTGCTGGTGCCCATCAGCCTGTACTTCCTGTTGATGCTGCCGACGCCGCGCCGCAACATCAAGCGCTACCTGTTCCGCGCGATCGGACCCAAGGCTGGATGGAGCGACGGCTACCGGCTGCTGCATGCCTTCGCGTCGACGGTGCTCGACCGCATCTACTTCCTGCGCGGGCAGATGGACCTGTTCGACGTGCGCATGAGCGGCAACGAACCGGTCGAGGCCGAGGTCGACAGCGGCCGCGGCGCCTTCCTGATGGGCGCGCACGTCGGCAGCTTCGAGGCGCTCGGCGCCTGCCGTCAGCACCGTCCGGGCCACGGCACGTTGCGGCTCGCGATGTTGATGTTCACCGAGAACGCGCAACGCATCGTCGCCGTGCTGAACGCCTTGGCGCTGCCCGAACTGCGGCCGCACGTGATTCCGCTCGGCCGGCCGAATTCGATGCTCGCGCTGCGCGACTGGCTCGACGCCGGCGGGCTGGGCGGGCTGCTGGCCGACCGCACGCTGCCTGCCGCCGAAGACGCGCCCGCGCAGCAGCGCGGCAACACCATCACGCTGTCGTTTCTCGGGCATCCGGCGACTTTCAACGACGGGCCGTTCCGGCTGGCCGCGCTGTTGCGCCGCAAGGTGTTCTTCATGTCCGGCATGTACGCTGGTGGCAACCGATACGATGTCCGATTCGAGCCGCTGGCCGATTTCAGCGTGCGGCCGGCCGACGCGGCAGCGCGGGAACGCCTGATCCGGGAAGCGCTCGAAGCCTATGTCCGCCGGCTCGAATCGCTTTGCCGCGCATATCCCTACAACTGGTTCAATTTCCATGATTTCTGGCTCGAAGACACGCGCTGAAACCAGCGTGCTCCACCGGTTGCTGGCGGCACTCTTGGCCCTCGGTGCAGGCCGTGCGCGCCTGCTGCTGCTCGCGATGCTGTGCGCCGCGGCACCGGCCTGGGCTTTCGACATGCCCGAACTGATGGGCCTGCTCGCCAAGCAGAAGCAGGGCGAGGGCACCTTCACCGAGCAGCGCTTCGTGCGCGGCGTCGACGGTCCGCTGGCCGCCAGCGGCACGCTGAGCTTCACCGCACCCGACCAGCTGGTGCGGCGCACGCTCTCTCCGCGTCCCGAGACGATGGCGGTCGACGGCAACACGCTTACGCTGTCGCGCGGCGGCCGCACGCGCACGATGCCGCTCGACAGCGTGCCCGAGCTGCTCGGCCTGGTCGAGGCGATGCGCGCCACGCTGGCCGGCAATGCGTCGGTGTTGCAGCGTTACTTCAGCGTGCAGGTCACCGGTTCTGCGGCGGAATGGGCGCTGGACCTCGCACCGGTCGACGGCCGGCTGTCGTCGCAAATCGCCGCGCTGCGCCTGGTCGGTCGCGCGGGCGAGGTGCTCGGCATCGAGATGGAGTTCCGCGGCGGTGACCGCTCCGTCATGACCATCGTCCCGAAGCGATGAGCGCAGCCCCGAGCCGCGGCCGCCGGTCGGCGGTGCTGCTGATCTGGCTTGCACTGGTGCTGGCTGGCGTCGCCGTGATCTCACGCACGCAGTTCAGCGCCGACCTGTCGGCTTTCCTGCCGGCCAGCCCCGACGCACGGCAGCGCGTTCTGATCGAGCAACTGCAGAGCGGCGTGGCGTCACGCACGCTCATGATCGGGCTGGAGTCCGGCCGTGACGCAGCGCAGCGCGCCGACGTGTCGCGCGCGCTCGGCAAGGCGATGCGCGCCAGCGGCCTGTTCGAGCAGGTGCAGAACGGCGACCACAGCGACCTGCAGGAAGCCGGCACCTTCGTCTTCGATCACCGCTATCAGCTGTCGCCGGACGTGTCGCCCGCGCGCTTCACGGTCGACGGCCTGCGCGACGCGATCGACGACACGCTGTCGATGCTCGGCACGCCGGCCGGCAACATCGTCAAGCCGCTGCTGGAACGCGACCCCACCGGCGAAACGCAACGCATCGCCGAAGGAATGATCCCCGCGACCTCGCCGCGAACGGAAGAGGGCGTCTGGGTGTCGCGCAGCCAACCGCGGGCGCTGCTGCTCGCGACGACGCGCGCGTCGGGCAGCGACATCGACGCGCAGTCCGCCGCGGTGGCACGCATCGAAACCGAATATGAGCACGCCACGCGCTCGCTGGGCGCTGCCGCCCCGCGGCTGCTGTTGAGCGGCGCGCCGGTGTTCTCGGTGCAGAGCCGCGACCAGATCA
>JAZKDL010000496.1:0-16479 GCA_040387575.1 Pseudomonadota bacterium | reverse complement strand
AAGGCGCGGGAGTGGATCGACACGCAGGGCCTGACGATGCTGTTCGGCGGCACCAGCTCGGGCACCGGTCTCGCCATGGCCAAGGTTGCACAGGAGAAAAAGCGCGTCTTCATCGTGAATGGCGCCGGCAGCTCGGCGCTTACCAACGAGCAATGCAGCCCCTACACGGTCCACTATGCCTACGACACCGTCGCGCTCGCCAAGGGCACCGGCAGCGCGGTGATCGCGCGAGGCGACAAGAGCTGGTACTTCCTGACGGCCGACTATGCCTTCGGCCAGGCGCTGGAAGCCGACGCGACCAAGGTCGTGAACGAGAAGGGCGGCAAGGTGCTGGGCAGCGTGAAGCATCCGCTCAACACGTCGGACTTCTCGTCCTACCTGCTGCAGGCGCAGAACTCGAAGGCGCAGGTGCTGGCACTGGCCAATGCTGGCGGCGACACGATCAACGCGATCAAGGCGGCCAGGGAGTTCGGCATCAACAAGACCATGAAGATGGTCGGTCTGCTGGTCTTCGTGACCGACATCCACAGCCTGGGCCTGAAGAACACCGAAGGCCTGCTGCTCACGACCAGCTGGGACTGGAACCTCGACGACAAGACACGCGCCTTCGGCCGCAAGTTCTTCGAGAAGACCAAGCGCATGCCGACCGACATCCAGGCAGCAGACTACTCGGCCACCATGACCTATCTGAAGGCCGTGCAGGCGGCCAAGACGATCGATGCCGACACGGTGATGGCGCAGATCAAGAAGACGCCGATCGACGACTTCTATGCCAAGGGCGTGGTGCGTCCGGACGGCCGCTTCGTGCATGACATGTACCTGGTGCAGGTCAAGTCGCCGGCCGAGTCGAAGGAGCCCTGGGACTACTACAAGGTGGTCGCGAAGCTGCCGGGCGACGAGGTCTACACGACCAAGGCCGAGAGCAAATGCAGTCTCTGGAAATGATGATGTCCTGGCCGGTCACTGCGGTGGCTGCCGGGTCAAACGACAGTCTTTGAAGCGTCCCTTGAATCCATGACCCTCTCGCTCCCAGCCTTGTTGAGCCAACTCCTCCTGGGGTTGGTCAACGGGTCGTTCTACGCGATCCTCAGCCTCGGGCTGGCGGTGATCTTCGGCCTGCTCAATGTCATCAACTTCGCGCATGGCGCGCTGTTCATGCTGGGTGCGATCCTCAGCTGGATGGCCATGGAGTATTTCGGCATCAACTACTGGGTGATGCTGATCGTGGCACCGATCGTCGTCGGCCTGTTCGGCGTGCTGATCGAGCGCTTCCTGCTGCGCTGGATCTACAAGCTCGACCATCTCTACGGCTTGCTGTTGACGCTCGGTCTGACGCTGCTGATCGAGGGCGTGTTCCGCTCCGTGTACGGCGTCTCGGGCCTGGGCTACGATGCGCCCGATGCACTTTCCGGCGCTACAGACGTCGGCTTCATGGTGCTGCCCAACTACCGCGCCTGGGTGGTCGTCGCGTCGCTCGTGATCTGCTTCGCCACCTGGTTCGTGATCGAGAAGACCCGGCTCGGCGCCTACCTGCGCGCCGGCACCGAAAACCCGCGGCTGGTGGAAGCCTTCGGCGTCAACGTGCCGCTGATGATCACGCTGACCTATGCCTTCGGCGCGGCGCTCGCCGCCTTCGCCGGTGTGCTGGCGGCGCCCGTGATCCAGGTCACGCCGCTGATGGGGCAGAACCTGATCATCGTGGTGTTCGCGGTGGTCGTGATCGGCGGCATGGGCTCGATCATGGGCGCCATCCTCACCGGTCTCGGCCTTGGTGTGATCGAAGGCCTGACCAAGGTCTTCTATCCAGAGGCGTCGTCCACCGTCGTGTTCGTGATCATGGTCGTCGTGCTGCTGATTCGCCCCGCGGGCCTGTTCGGAAAAGAAAAGTAAGTCGGCCGCCGCATGAAAAAAACTTCTGTCGTCATCTACGGCCTGTTGCTGGTCGCACTGCTGCTGGCACCGTTCTTCGGTGCGTACCCGGTGTTCGTGATGAAGCTCATGTGCTTCGCGCTGTTCGCGTCCGCATTCAACCTTTTGCTGGGTTACACCGGGCTGCTGTCCTTCGGCCACGCGGCCTTTCTTGGAGGCTCCGCCTACGTGGCGGGCTATGCGATGAAGTCGTGGGGGTTCACCCCGGAGCTGGGCCTGATCGCCGGCACGGTGTTCGGCGGCTTGCTCGGCTGGCTGTTCGGTGTCCTGGCGATTCGTCGGCAGGGCATCTACTTCGCGATGATCACACTGGCACTCGCGCAGATGATGTTCTTCGTCGCGTTGCAGGCGAAGTTCACCGGCGGCGAGGACGGCCTGCAGGGCGTGCCGCGCGGCAAGCTGTTCGGAATGATCGACCTGTCGAACGATCTCACGATGTACTACGTGGTGTTGGTCGTCGTGGTTGCCGCGTTCCTGCTGATCGTGCGGACGATCCATTCGCCGTTCGGCCAGGTGTTGAAGGGCATCAAGGAGAACGAACCGCGCGCGCTGTCGCTGGGCTATGACGTGAGCCGCTTCAAGCTGCTCGCCTTCGTCATCTCGGCGGCCATGTCGGGCCTGGCCGGTTCGCTCAAGACGCTGGTGCTCGGCTTTGCGACGCTCAGCGACGTGCACTGGACCGCCTCGGGCCAGGTCATCCTGATGACGCTGGTCGGCGGCCTCGGCACCTTGTCGGGGCCACTGGTCGGCTCCGCCGTGGTCGTGCTGCTGGAGAACAAGATCGGCGAGTTCGGCAGCCTGGTCGCGCGCCTTACGACCATCGACTGGTTCAACACGCTGGGCGAGTCGGTGACCATGGTCACGGGCCTGATCTTCGTGGTCTGCGTGCTGGCCTTCCGCCGCGGGATCATGGGCGAGATCATCGCCTTCGTGGACCGCCGCAGGGGCCGGGCGCGACATTGAGTCGCCGGGGCGTGATCGCCGCCGCCCCATCATCAGGCGCGACCGACTCAGCCGCGCTCTCGTGCCATCGCCCGAACCGCCTCGCGCAGCGCAAGAATCCCCGGCTCGATCTGCGTCACCTCGATCGACGACAGCCGCAGCCTGAAGTAGGGGCAGGGCCGAGGCGGCTGCGCGAAGAACACGTCGCCCGGCTCGATCAGCACGCCATGTTCGCGCGCCCGGATGGCCAGCGCGCCGCCGTCCAGCCAGGCCGGCGCCTGTACCCAGACCGATGCGCCACCTTGCGCGAGCGTGCACTCGAACTCCGGCAGATGTTCGGCCAGTGCCTTCAGCGTGGCTTCCATGCGCGGCATCAGCACCTGGTTGACGCGGCGTGCATGCGAGTCGTGATGGCCCAGCGAAAGGAACAGCGCATAGGCGTGTTGCAGGAACGCGCTCGGGTGTCGCACCATCGCATGCCGCAACACGCGCAGTTCGCTGATGAGCTCCTTCTGCGCCACGATGTAGCCCAGCCGCAGCGCGGGTGACAGGCTCTTCGACAGCGAGCCTATGTAAATCACCCGGCCTGTCTTGTCGAGGCTCTTGAGTGCGGGCATCGGTTCGCCGGCATAGAGGTTCTCGGCCTCGTAGTCGTCTTCGATCACCACGAAGTCCTGCAGCGCCGCCTTGCGCAGCAGCCATTGGCGCCGCTCCAGGCTCAACGTGTGCGTGGTGGGGCTCTGGTGCGAGGGTGTGACGAACACGTAGTCGAGCGAAGGCAGCGACTCGACCACCAGTCCTTCTTCATCGACCGGAATACCGACGATCTGCGACGTGCGCAGCGAGAACGCGTTGCGTGCATGCGGGTAGCCCGGCTCCTCGAAGCCGACACGCGTGCCGCGGTCGAACAACGCTTCGGCCACCAGGTAGCACGCATGTTGCGCGCCGACCGTGACGAGGATCTCTTCCGGCAGCGCGAACACCCCGCGCTTGGGCAGCAGCCGCGTTCGTATCTGCTCGATCAGGTCGGGTGCGTCCTCGGTCTCGAAGTCGGGCGTCCAGCTCGGCAATTGCGAACGCGCAAGGCTGCGCACGCAGCATTCGCGAAAGTCCTCGGTCGGAAATTGCTGTGCGTCGTGCGTGCCATAGACGAAGGGGTAGGGCATCGCACGCCAGTGCTCGGGCTTCGACAGGGTCGGCTGGTCGCGCAGCGAACGCAGCACGCGCGTCGTCCATGCGGGCGGTGCTCCGGTGTCTGCACCTGCCTTGCTGAACGGATCGACGAGGTGTTCGGTCTCGCGGATGGACGCTGGCCGCGCGTCCTCACGCACGAACACGCCCGAGCGAGGGCGAGATTCCAGATAGGCCTCGTCGACCAGCTGCTGATAGACGGCCGTCACCGTGTTGCGGCTCAGTCCGAGCGTCTGCGCAAGATCGCGCGAGGAGGGCAGCGCCGCACCGGACGGCAACCGGCCATCGAGGATCGCCTGGACGATCTTCAGCCGGAGCCGCGATTGAAGTGGCAGGCCGGCACCATGGTCCAGCGCGAAGAGTTGCGCCCACAGCGGGCTGCTCGCCGGTGGTCGCGCGCTCATGGCCTGTCGGCGCCGATGTGGCGCAACGCACCATGCGTGTGCGTGGCAACGGCGATGGTGCATGAGGTGGCGCGTCTGGCTTTCACGATGGCTGCTGGCTGGCTCTATGAGGACGAAAACGCCGAGCTTAACCTTTGGCCATCCTTTGAAAGCCCTCTGGCAAGCCCCGCTTGTCGACGGGTTTTCTGCTGAAAACCGATGGCCCGAATGGCCCAGGAGCACCGCTTGAACACCGAAGTCACCACCGCCACGCTCGCCGCCTTTTCCGACGCGTGGAACCGCCACGACCTGCCCGCGCTGATGTCCTTCATGCATGCCGATTGCGTGTTCGAGACCGCTGCCGGCCCGAACGCGTACGGCGTGCGTCATCAGGGCCACGAGGCCGTCGCCAAGGCTTTCGAGTCGGCCTGGATCAATGTGCCCGACGCGCAATGGCGCAATGGCACCCACTGGGTGGCGGGCGATCGCGGCGTATCGGAGTGGACCTTCACCGGTACCGCCGCCGATGGCTCGGCGATCGAATCGAACGGCGTGGATCTCTTCACGTTCAAGGACGGCAAGATCCTCGTCAAGAACGTGTTCCGCAAGACGGTGACGCGATGAGCATCGCCACGCCGCGCGAACTGTTCGCGCCCTACGACCCCGCCTACGACCCGCTGGTGTCGGATGGCCCCGGGCACAACCGCGACTACGCGCCGACCTACTGGGCGGCCACGGCCGGCCCGGCACCAGACGACGACGGCCCGATCGCTGGCGATGTCGATGCCGACGTCGTCATCATCGGTTCGGGCTTCACCGGCCTGGCTACCGCGCTGTTCCTGGCCAAGGAACACGGCATCAAGGCGCTGGTGCTCGAAGCCAACCGCGTGGCCTGGGGCTGCACCAGCCGCAATGGCGGGCAAGGTCAGAACGCGAGCGGGCGGCTCTACCGATCGCAATGGATCGATCGCTGGGGCATCGCGACTGCGCGCCGGCTCGACGCGGAAATCCGCTACGGCTTCCAGACCTTCAAGGACCTCGTCGCGGATGCCGACTGCGATGCGCAGCCCGGCGGCCATCTCTACATCGCGCATCGTCCGAAGAAGATGGCCTTCCTGGAAAACGAGACGCGCGTGATGTGCGATCAGTTCGGCTACGACGCCCACATGCTGACGGCCGACGAGGTGCGCGCGCAGTACTGCGACGACCGGGACGCAGCTGGCGCCATGCACGAGTCCGAGGGCATTTCGGTGCACCCGCTGAAGCTGGCGTACAGCTACCTGCGCCGCGCCCGTGAAGGTGGCGCGCGCGTGCATCCGTCCAGCCCGGTGATCGGATGGGAGACGAAGAACGGCGTGCACTACTTGAAGACGCCGGGCGGAACGGTGCGCGCCAAGACGGTCGGCATCGCCACCGGTGCCTACACTGCGCAGCACCTGCACCCGACCTTGAAGAACCGCGTGTTCCCGGTTCTGTCGAACTCGATCGTCACGCGGCCGCTGACGCCGGCCGAACTGGCGGCCACCAACTTCCTGACGCACGAAGCCATCACCGACACGCGCACGCTGCGCTTCTATTACCGCCTGCTGCCGGACAACCGGGTGCAGATCGGCAGCCGCAGCGCCATCACCGGCGCCGATGCGCACCGCGACGCGCATTACCAACTGCTGGTCGACGGCCTGGCGCGCAAGTTTCCGCCGCTCAAGGGCATTCAGATCGACTATTCGTGGTGGGGCTGGGTCGACGTGGCGCACGACATGATGCCGCGCATCGTGCAACCCGATGCGAAGCAGAGCGTCTTCTATGCGCTGGGGTATGGCGGCAACGGCGTGTCGTTTTCGGCGCACGCCGGGCGGCGCATGGCCCAGCGCATCGCAGGCCACGACGATGCCGCGTTCGATCTGCCGATCTACGACAGCCCGCTGCAGTTTCCGGCCCAGGGCGAATGGGCCGCGCCCTTCCGCCGCTTCGGCCAGAGCATGCTTTACCGCTGGTACCACCTGCGCGACGAGGTGCTCTGAACAGACCGCCCGGCCACGGTGCGGCACTGGCTCCATCGATAGGTCGGCACTGGCCCCAAGCGAGCCGGGTCGATGGAATGCATCTTGCGCAATCCGGACGCACGAGCCTGGGCACACAGGCGCTTTTGATCTTCAGCTTTATTTGAAACCGAGGAACCCGACATGACCGTCAACGCTTTCACTCGCCGCGCGCTCTGCGCCGCCGCGTCCATTGCCTTCACGCTGGGTGCGCTGCCATTGGCCGCGCAAGCGCAGGAGATCAAGAAGGGCGGCACGCTCGTCATCGGCAGCACGCAGGCGCCGCGCCATCTGAATGGCGCCGTGCAGTCGGGCCTGGCCACGGCGTTGCCGTCGACGCAGTTGTTCGCCAGCCCGCTGCGCTTCGACGACAAGTGGAACCCGCAGCCTTACCTTGCCGAATCGTGGAAGCTGGCCGATGACGGCAAGTCGCTCACGCTCAACCTGCGCAAGGATGCGGTGTTCCACGACGGCAAGCCGATCACCTCGGAAGACGTGGCTTTCTCGATCATGCAGATCAAGGCGAACCATCCGTTCGCCACGATGATGGGCCCGGTGGAGAGGGTCGAGACGCCCGACCCTTACACCGCCATCATCCGCATGAGCACGCCGCATCCGGCGATCGTGCTGGCCATGTCACCGGCGCTCTGCCCGATCTTGCCGAAGCACATCTACGGCGATGGCAAGGACCTGAAGACGAACCCGCGCAATGCCGAGAACGTGGTCGGCTCCGGCCCGTTCAAGCTGGCCGAGTTCAAGCCAGGCCAACGCATCGTGCTTGAGAAGTTCGACAAGTTCTTCCTGCCCGGCAAACCCTACCTCGACAAGATCATCATGTCGATCTCGCCCGACGAGACCAGCCTGCTGCTGGGCCTGGAGCGCGGCGACATCCAGATGCTGCCGTACATCACGGCGTCGGTGAACCTGAAGCGCCTGAAGACGAATCCAAAGATCGACCTGACCGACAAGGGCTTCGAAGGCATCGGCTCGATCAACTGGCTGGCCTTCAACCTCGAGCGCAAGCCGCTGGCGGACGTGAAGGTGCGCAAGGCCATCGCCTCGGCGATCGACAAGAACTTCATCACCAAGGCGTTGATGGGCGGCTTCGCAACGCCCGCCGATGGTCCGATCGTGCCGGGCAGTCCGTTCGCCATTCCGGACATGGTGAAGTACCCGCTCGACCTGAAGAAGGCCGAAGCGCTGCTCGACGAAGCAGGCTACAAACCCGGCGCTAACGGCGAGCGCCTGAAGCTCACCATCGACTACCTGCCGGGCGGCGACGAGCAGCAGAAGAACGTGGCGGAGTACGTGCGCTCGCAGTTGAAGAAGGTTGGCATCGCGGTCGAGGTGCGTGCCTCGGCCGACTTCCCGACCTGGGCCAAGCGGATCGCATCGCACGACTTCGACATGACGATGGACACGGTCTTCAATTGGGGCGACCCGGTGATCGGCGTGCACCGTACCTATCTGTCGACCAACATCAAGCCGATCATCTGGACCAACACCCAGTCGTACAACAACCCCAAGGTCGACGAACTGCTGAACCAGGCCGGCGCGCTGCTCGACCCGATCAAGCGCAAGGCGTACTACGCGACCTTCCAGAAGCTCGTGACGGACGACGTGCCGATCGTCTACATCAACCTCACGCCCTACTACACGGCGACGACCAAGAAGGTGGGCAACGTGCCGACCACGATCTGGGGCCCCGCGTCGCCGATGGACGAGGTCTACCTCAAGTAAGCGGAACGATCCGAGTCGGCCACTTCCATGAACGTTCTGCGCTTCATCGCCCAACGCCTGCTGCAGGCCCTGATGCTGGTCATCGCGGTCGTGGTGCTCAACTTCGCCCTGGTGCATGCCGCGCCGGGCGACCCGGTCGAGACCATCGCCGGTGCCAGCGGCGGCATGTCCGAGGAACTCAAGGCCGAGCTGCGGCAAAGCTACGGGCTCGACAAGCCGTTGCCCGTGCAGCTCGGCGTGTACCTCGTGCGCGTCGCGCAGCTCGACCTGGGCTATTCGTACTTCTTCAACCTGCCGGTCTCGGGGCTGATCGCGGACCGCATTCCGGCCACGTTGCTGCTGGTGCTGTGCTCGGTGCTCTGGGCCTTTCTGGCCGGCACGGCACTCGGTGTGCTGGCGGCGCGCAAGCCGAACGGCTGGCTGTCGCAGGCGATCACGGTGTTGTCGATGGTCGGCTTCGCGGCGCCGGTGTTCTGGACCGGGATGATGCTGGTCATCGTCTTCGCCGCGGCTTTCCCGATCTTTCCGATCTCGGACATGCGCGCCATCGACTCGAGCGGTGCTGGCACCTTCGCCGATGTGCTCGACGTCGCGCATCACCTGGTGCTGCCATCGATCACGCTCGGCCTGGTGTACCTCGCGCAGTACAGCCGGCTGGCGCGTGCCAGCATGCTCGAAGTGCTCGGCGCGGACTACATCCGAACCGCACGCGCCAAGGGCTTGGCCGAGCGCTTCGTTCTCTACAAGCACGCGCTGCGCAATGCGGTGCTGCCAGTCATCACCGTGCTCGGCCTGCAGTTCGGCAACGTGATGGCGGGCGCGATCCTGGTCGAGACCGTCTTCAACTGGCCTGGCCTGGGCCGCCTCGCGTTCGAAGCGGTGCTGCGCCGCGACTACCCGACCGTGCTGGGCGTGCTGCTGTTCGCCTCCGTCGTGGTGCTGGTGATGAACCAGCTCACCGACCTGTGCTATCGCCTGGTCGATCCTCGCATCAAGGCCCGCTGACATGAGTGCCTCACTTCCTCTTCGCCCCGTCGCGCCGGTCGCCAAGGCACCGTCGCCTTTCACCGAAGCGTTGCGCATGTTCGTGCGCAACCCGTCGGCTGTCGTCGGCCTGGTCATGCTGGGCGTGATCGTGCTGCTCGCGGTCTTCGGCCCGATGCTCTACGTTGCCGATCCGTTCGAGATCCGTGCCGCGCCACTCACGCCGCCAGGTACGTCCGACGCCTGGTTCGGTACGGACTATCTGGGCCGCGACGTGATGATCTCTCTGCTGTACGGCGGCCGCGCGACGCTGCTGGTCGGTGCCGTGTCCGCGTTGCTCTCGGTGCTGATCGGCATCACGATCGGCGCGTTCGCCGGCTACTACGGCGGCCGTGTCGACGGCGTGCTGATGCGCGTCACCGAGTTCTTCCAGGTGCTGCCCGCGCTGCTGTTCGCGATGGTGGTGGTCACGTTGTTCTCGCCGTCGCTGGTCACCGTCACGCTGTCGATCGGTCTGGTGAGCTGGCCGGGCACGGCGCGGCTCGCGCGAGGCGAGTTCATGCGCTACCGCGACCTCGAGTTCGTGCGTGCCGAGCGCTCGATCGGCGCCGGCAACGCGCGGATCATCTGGAAGGTCATCCTGCCGAACGCCTTCGCGCCGTTGATCGTCTCGGCCACGCTCGCCATCGGCGCTTCCATCCTGTTCGAGGCCGGCCTGTCCTTTCTCGGCCTGGGCGATCCGAACCAGGTGAGCTGGGGAATGATGATCGGCTCGAGCCGGCAGTACGTGCTGTCGTGCTGGTGGGCTGTGGCTTTCCCCGGTGCCGCGATCTTCCTGACCGTGCTGGCCGTGAGCCTGATCGGCGACGGCCTGAACGACGCGCTCAACCCCAAGCTGAGGGAACGTTGATGACTGCCCTGCTCAAGGTCGAAGACCTGAAGGTCGAATTCAAGACGCGCCGTGGCCAGGCGCTGGTGCTCAATGGCGTGGACTTCGAACTCAACCCTGGCGAGACGCTCTGCGTGGTCGGCGAGTCCGGTTGCGGCAAGAGCATGACCGCGTTGGCGCTGCTGGGACTGATCCCGATGCCGCCCGGCCGCATCGCTGCCGGCCGCGTCCTGTTCCAGGGCGAGGATCTGCTGAAGGCCGCGCCCGAACGCATGCGGCAAGTGCGCGGCAACCGCATCTCGATGATCTTCCAGGAGCCGATGACCTCGTTGAACCCGGTGTTCACCGTCGGCGACCAGATCGCCGAATCGCTGCGGCTGCACCGCGGGCTGGACGCGAAGGGTGCGCGCGAACGCGCCATCGACATGCTGCGCCAGGTCGGCATTCCGGCGCCGGAACGCCGCATCGACGAATACCCGCACCAGCTCTCGGGCGGCATGCGGCAGCGCGTGATGATCGCCATCGCACTGGCTTGCCAGCCCGACATCCTGATCGCCGATGAGCCGACCACGGCGCTCGACGTCACGGTGCAGGCGCAGATATTCGACCTGCTGCGCGAGCTGCAGCGCGACAAGGGCACGGCGATCGTGCTGATCACGCACGACATGGGCGCTGTCGCCGAGATGGCCGATCGTGTGATCGTGATGTATGCCGGCCGCGTGATCGAGCAGGGCACGACGGACCAGGTGATCTCGAATCCGCAGCATCCGTACACGCAAGGACTGATCGCGTGCCTGCCCGAACTCGGCAGCAGCCAGCTTGGCGAGCGCGCCGAGCTGAAGGAGATCAGCGGCGTGGTGCCGTCGATCTGGGAGCTCGGCACCGGTTGCGCGTTTCGCGAACGTTGCCCCCATGCGCACGCGCGCTGCGCGCAGGTGCCGCCGCTGTTCGCCGCCGTGGATGGTGGCCAGCACGGCGCCGCCTGCTGGCTGCTCGAAGAAGCGTCGCGCCCCGCCGAAGCACTTGCAGCATGAGCGATCAAACGATGTCCCAAGAACCCACAACATCCCGTGCGCCGGTGCTGCTCAGCGTCACCGATCTCAAGGTGCACTTTCCGCGGCCATCGGCCGGCATGTTCAAACCGCCGGAAGTCGTGAAGGCGGTCGATGGCGTGTCCTTCGAAGTGCGCCGCGGCACGACGCTGGCGGTGGTCGGTGAATCCGGTTCGGGCAAGACGACGACCGCGCTTGCCGTGATGCGGCTTGCGCCGGTGACTGACGGCAGCATCCGCCTCGGCACGACCGACCTCAGCTTGCTCGGCGACGACGCGATGCGGGAGGCACGTCGTCGGCTGCAGATCATCTTTCAGGATCCGTATTCGTCGCTCAACCCGCGCCAGCGTGTGGGCGAGGCGGTGAGGGCGCCGCTCGACCTGATGAAGATCGGCACGCCCGACGAGCGGACGCGCCGAGTGGACGAACTCTTCACCGCAGTCGGTCTGCGCCCGGAGCAGAAGAACCTGTTCCCGCACCAGTTCTCCGGCGGCCAACGCCAGCGCATCAACATCGCGCGCGCACTGGCCACCAATCCGGAGCTGGTGGTGTGCGACGAGCCGGTGTCGGCGCTCGACATCGCCATCCGCGCGCAGATCCTGAACTTGCTGGTCAAGCTGCAGCGCGAGCTGGGATTGACCTATCTCTTCATCTCGCACGACATGGCCGTGGTCGAACACATCTGCGACGAGATCGCCGTGATGTATCTCGGGCAGATCGTCGAGCGCGCGCCGCGCAAGGCCTTCTTCGCGCGGCCGCTGCATCCATACAGCGTGGCGCTGATGTCGGCCGTGCCGGACGTCAAGGGCGGCCGTGCGCGGGCGGCGCAGCGCATCAAGCTGATCGGCGATCCGCCGAGCCCGATCTCGCCGCCGCCGGGCTGCCGCTTTGCCGGCCGTTGCCCGGTCGCCGAGCCTGCCTGCGCCGAAGCGCTGCCGCCGCTGGTCCAGATCCAGCCCGACCATTGGGTGCGCTGCCGCCGCGTCGAGCTGATCGACGGCCGCGCTGTCGCGCCGCTCTTGCTGCCCGTGATCACGCCCGCAACGATGCCGTTGGCCGCGTGAGTTTTTCTTTCATTCCGAACCGTTCGCTATCGCCATGACCGTCACCACCGTTTTCCAGGCCCGCAAGATCCTCACCATGAACCCGATGCAGCCGGAGGCGACGCACGTCGCCGTTCGCGAAGGCAAGGTGCTGGCGGTGGGCGATCTGAATCGCATGGGCGCCTGGGGCGACTACACGCTCGACACCCGGTTTTCCGACAAGGTGCTGATGCCGGGCTTGGTCGAAGGGCACTCGCACTTGATGGCCGGCGGCCTCTGGAAGTTTCCCTTCGTTGGCTTTCACGCGCGCACGGCGCCAGATGGCAAGGTCTGGACGGGCTGCGTCGATTTCGAAGAGGTGATCGCCCGCCTGGCGCGGATATCCGAATCGATGGCCGACCCAAAGGCGCCACTGCTGGCCTGGGGCTTCGATCCGATCTTCTTCGGCAGCGAACGGATGACGGTGAAGCATCTCGATCAGGTCTCCACCACGCGCGCCGTGGTCATCCTGCATGCGAGCCAGCATCTGATGAACGTGAACTCCGCCGCGATGGCGCAGGCCGGCATCACCCGCGACACCGAAGTCGAAGGCGTTGCGCGCTTCGACGACGGCGAGCCCACGGGCGAACTGCAGGAGTTCGCCGCGATGTTCCCGATCACGCGATTGACGGGCAACATCTTTCGCGTTGCCGGCTCGTCGCCCGACAGCCTGCGGCTCTTCGGCCAGATGGCGCAACTGGCGGGCGTGACCACGGCGACCGACCTGGTCAACGACCTGTCCGACCCGAACCACGACGCCATGGCGACCGTGACCGCCGAGGAAGATTTTCCGGTGCGCTTCGTGCCGGCCTACATCAGCATGGACGGCAACACGGGACGCGAGCAGGGCGCCGAACGGATTCGCGCACGCATGGCCGCCGGGAATGACAAGCTGCACTACGGACTCGTGAAGATCGTGGCCGATGGGTCGATCCAGGGCTTCACGGCGCGCGTGCGCTGGCCCGGGTATTTCAACGGCGCGCCCAACGGCATCTGGATTCTTCCGCCTGCGGAACTGAAAGCCACCATTGCGCACTTCCACGCAGCGGGCTTCCAATTGCACATCCATACGAATGGCGACGAGGCGACCGAGGTCGCGCTCGACGGCATCCAGGAAGCGTTGGAAGCGAATCCGCGCGCCGACCACCGCCATACGCTGCAGCATTGCCAGATGGCCGATGCCGCGCAGTTCCGCCGCATGGCCGAGCTCGGCGTCTGTGCCAACCTGTTCGCCAATCACATCTATTACTGGGGCGATGCGCACCGGGAACTGACGATGGGCCCGGACCGCGCATTTCGCATGGACGCTTGCGGAACTGCGCTGGCGCACGGCGTGCCGCTGGCGATTCACTCCGATGCGCCGATCACGCCACTGGGGCCGCTCTTCACCGCCTGGTGCGCGGTCAATCGCATCACTTCGTCGGGCCAGCAACTGGGCGAGGCCGAGCGTATCTCCGTGAAGGACGCGCTTTATGCGATCACGATGGGCGCGGCGTTCACGCTGTCGATCGACCATTTGGTCGGATCGATCGACATCGGCAAGTTCGCTGACTTCTGCGTGCTCGAAGACGATCCGCTGGCCGTCGAGCCGATCGCGCTCAAGGACATTGGCATCGCGGGCACGGTCATCGGTGGGCGGGTGATTGCGCTGCCGGTGGCGGCATGAGCGTGCAGGGCACCCCTACCGCGCGCATCCCGCTGACCGTGATCGGCGGCTTCCTTGGCGCCGGAAAGACCACGCTGTTGAACCATCTGCTGACGCAATCCGAGGGGCGCCGCATTGCCGTGCTGGTCAACGATTTCGGTGCCATCAACATCGACCAATCGCTGATTGCGACGCAAGGCGCTGGTGCGATCGAACTGACCAACGGCTGCGTGTGCTGCCAAATCGGCGACGACCTCACGGCCGCACTGATCGGGGTGATCGAATCGTCGACACCACCGGATGCCATCGTGATCGAGGCGAGCGGTGTGTCGGACCCGTGGCGTATCGCGCAGGTCGGATTGGCTGATCCCGCGCTCTCGCTGGAGTCGGTGCTCGTGCTCGTCGACGCGAGCGTCGTGCAGACACAAGCGGCCGATCCCTTGCTTGCCGACACCGTGGCGCGGCAGTTGGTTGCGGCCGATCTGCTGGTCATCAACAAGTGCGATCGCATCAATGAAGAAGCGCTGGCTGATCTGCGGACCTGGCTTGATGCACAGGTCGCAGGAACGCCACGCTTCGAAACCGTGATGGGCCGCGTCCCCAAGGAGCTGCTGGGGGCGCCGTTGGCGCGAGACGCCGCAGCTTGCGCGAGTTGCTCGCACCATGGCGCGCACGGCCCGTCGCCGCATACGCATGCGCAACATGGTGAGTTGTTCGACACCTGGTCATTGCAGGGAACGCCGGTGTTTCACGCGAAGGCGCTGCGCATGTTGCTCAAGTCCATGCCGCTGGGTGTCTTGCGGTTGAAGGGATTGGTACGGACCGACGAGCACGAACTCGCCGAGTTGCAGTTCGCCGGCCGCCATGGGTCGCTGCGTGCAGCGCCCGGAGCGTCGATGGGTACCGCAGACACCATCGTTGCGATCGGTTTACGTGGCGTGCTGCCGGACGTTGCCTTGACGACTTATTTCGAGACTGCGATGCAGTCTTCGACGCTGGGCACGGTTTCATGAAGAACACACCTTTCGTCGGCCGCGATCTGTTCGCGGCGCTCGGCGTCGTCGTCATCTGGGGGCTGAACTTCGTTGCGATGAAGTACTCGTTGCGAGACTTCACGCCTTTCCAGTTGGGAACCTTTCGCTACATCTTCGCTGTCCTGCCGTTGATCCTGTTCGTGAAGCGGCCGAAGCTTTCCTGGCGCTGGCTGGTTCCGGCGGGGCTTGCCCAGTTCGGGCAGTTCGGCCTGCTGTTCGTGGCGCTTCAGATTGGCATGACGGCAGCGTTGGCGTCTGTGCTGATGCAAACGCAGGTCTTCTTCACGACGCTTTTAGGCGTGGTGCTCCTGAACGAACGCTTGAATGGACAGCTGCGCATCGGTCTGGCGCTGGCTGCGGTCGGGTTGGGCTGCTTCGCGGCGAACTTCATCGCGGGTGATGCCACCGGCGGAATCACACTGGCCAGCCTTCTGCTGAATCTGTTTGCTGCGAGCATGTGGGCCGCATCGAATGTGATCGCCCGCAAGGCGCAGCAGGCACAACCTGGATACGACCCATTGCAGTTCGTTGTCTGGATGTCGCTCGTGCCGATCCTTCCGTTTGCGCTGATGGCGTGGCTATTCGATCCTGTTGATGCGCGCTGGACTTGGGCGCACGCGAGCGCTGGCGCGTGGCTTGGTGTTGCTTACTTGGGCTGGTTCGCGACCATAGCGGCCTATGCGATGTGGACTTGGCTGCTCAAGCGCCACCCGGCGAACAGGGTGGCGCCCTTCAGTTTGGGCGTGCCCGTTATCGGCTTGGCGGCTGGCATGTTCACGCTTGGTGAACGAGTAACGCCATGGCAATGGGCAGGCAGTACCTGCGTCGTGGCTGCACTGGCTGTTGTCATGTTTGGTAGTTGGTGGACAAAGAGGCGCTGACGTACGACACATCGCATCAAGCTCATGCTGGTCGTAAGAGGCAATCGCTTGATCGATTTGCGGACGCGTGTCTGCGGCACCAACTACGCGCTATCAGGGCCGATTGCCGGCGGAGTATTTTTTAAACGCGCCCTTGCTGACCGGATTTTTTCTGTGTCATAATCGAAGGCTGCGCTGAACACGGTGCTTGGTACTGAGGGTGATGCTGGTTTGACTGGTGTTGTGCTGAGGTGCTGGGTGGGTTGGGAAGTGCGGGGGTCGAGAAAAAAGTTTGACTGCGGTTTAAAAACTGTGTCATAATTCGAGGCTCAGCGGAAGGGGTTGCTGGTTGATTCGGTAGACGAATTGATTGGAGATTCTGGAAGTTGTTTGAAAAGAAATTTTCAAAAAAGTTTGACGGTTCTATAAAAACCGTGCGATAATCGAAGGCTTCGCTGATCACAGCGAGCGACGCGAAAAGAAGAAATTCTGATTGCGGTGATCGTTAAAAATATACAGCCGATAAGCGTGGGCGTTTGAAGGTAATTGCCAAGTTCTTCGGAACAAGTCGCAAGACTTTAAACGCTCATGAGAATAGAAGTGAAGTTCACTTCAATTCCGTTTTTGTGAGTTTTGTTCAATCGCGAGATTGGACGCAAAAATCAAGATCGAACTATAGAGTTTGATCCTGGCTCAGATTGAACGCTGG
>JAZKDL010000495.1:0-1880 GCA_040387575.1 Pseudomonadota bacterium | reverse complement strand
ACGAGAAGTTCGGCGTCATCACGGTCAAGGACATCCTGGGCGAACTCGAGAAGCCGGGCCGCGATCCGCGTCCCGACTTCAAGGTCGCGCGCTTCAACGACGGCGTGGAAGACATCGCCGACCTGAAGGAGGGCATGGTGCTCGAAGGCACGGTGAGCAACGTCGCGCAGTTCGGCGCCTTCATCGACCTGGGCGTGCACCAGGACGGTCTGGTGCATGTGAGCCAGCTGAGCCACAAGTTCGTCACCGATGCGCGCGAGGTCGTGAAGACCGGCGACATCGTCAAGGTGAAGGTGATGGAAGTCGACGTGGTGCGCAAGCGCATCGGCCTGTCGATGAAGCTCGACGCCGCACCGGCGCGCCGCGACGGGCCGCGCGACAACCGCTTCGAAGGTGCGGGCCGCGGCCAGCAACAGGGCGCGCGCCGGGACAACTCACCGCAGCCGGCCGGCCAGATGGCCAGCGCCTTCGCCAAGCTTCAGGGGTTGCGCAAGTAGCGGCCAGCGGCGCATGGCCGGCGACAGCAGAAGTCGTCGGCCTGCGCGTTCATTCGCAACTGCCGATGATCGAGGCGCCATCCGCATCCCACTCCCCGCCTCATCGACATGAAAGCGCTTCGTCTCTACGCCGGCCCCGGCGCCCGCCAGCACATCGCCCGACACGGCCTGCGTCCGCAGGACATCCGCACCATCCCCGGCGCGGCTGGCGGGCCGAAGGGGCTGGTGCTCGGGCCGATCGACCGCTTTCTCTTCGCTGACTGGTTGCTGCGCGCCGACCAGCCGATCGATCTGGTCGGCGCGTCGATCGGCGCCTGGCGCCTCGCCAACGCCTGCCTGGACGATGCGGAACACACGCTGCGCGACTTCGAGCACGGCTACATCCACCAGGAATTCACGCTGCCGCCGGGCCAGAAGCGGCTGACGGCGCGCGAGGTCAGCCGGCAGTTCGGTGAGGGACTGAGCGGCTTCTATGGCGGGCGTGCGCAGCAGGTGCTCGCGCATCCACGCTATCGGCTGCACGTGATCACGGCGCACGGCCGGCATCTGCTCGGACGCGAGGGCAGGGCGCGCACGCCGGCCGGTTACTTCGGCGCTTTCGTCGCCAACGGCGTGCACCGCCGCGCGCTCGGCGGCTGGCTGGAGCGCGTGGTGTTCTCGACGGGTGGTGCGGCCGAACTTCCGTTTGGCACGCGCGATTTCACGACGCGGCGCGTCGCGCTGGATGCGGACAACTTCGAGTTGGCATTGCGTGCTTCATGCTCGATCCCTTTCCTGCTCGAAGCCGTGCACGACATTCCGGGCGCGCCGCCCGGCGCCTACTGGGACGGCGGCCTCACCGACTACCACCTGCACCTGGACTACCAGCCCGGCGACGCGGGCCTGGTGCTGTACCCGCACTTTCAGAAAGCGGTGGTGCCCGGCTGGCTCGACAAGGGCCTGAAGTGGCGCCACAAGGCCACGCCCTTCCTGGACCGCATGGTGCTGCTGGCGCCTGACCCGGCCTGGATCGCGACGTTGCCCAATGCCAAGCTGCCCGACCGCAACGACTTCGCGCGCTATGCCGGCGACCCGGCCGCGCGCATGCAGGCCTGGCGCACCGCAGCGGCTGCGTCGCAGCAACTGGCGGACGAGTTCGCGGAATGGCTGGAGAAGCCGGACCTGGGCCGGGTCGAGGCGCTTTGAACAGCACCTCGGCACCTCAGCGGATCAGGCCGCAGCCGTTTCCTTCAGCGTCGCCATGTCCACCACGAAGCGGTACTTCACGTCGCTCTTCAGCATGCGCTCGTAGGCGTCGTTGATCTCGGCCATCGCGATCGGCTCGATGTCCGCAACGATGCCGTGCTCGGCGCAGAAATCGAGCATCTCCTGCGTCTCGGCGAT
>JAZKDL010000494.1:0-16509 GCA_040387575.1 Pseudomonadota bacterium | reverse complement strand
GGCCTGCTGATCAACGGCCACGCCGGCGAGAACTTCATGCTGGGCCGCGACGACAAGCGCCGCGTGACCGAGATCGCGCGGCAGGCCTGCCCGCCGCACACGCTGCTGGTCTGCGGCATCAACGCCGAAGACAGCCTCGAGGCGCAGCGTCATGTCGATGATGCGGAGTCTGCCGGCGCCGATGCGGTGCTGGTGTTCCCGCCGTTCTCCTGGGCGCTCTCGCAGGACGCCGACATGGCGGTGCGCCATCACCGCATCGCCACGTCGAACAGTTCGCTGCCGCTCTTTCTCTACCAGGCGGGCGTGCGTGCCGGGTCGCTCGGCTACACCGCCGACGTGCTGGTGCGTCTGGTGCAGTTGCCCAACGTGATCGGCATCAAGGAAGGCAGTTGGGAGGCCGCCGCCTACGAAGCCAACCTGCGCCTGGTGCGCCGCGTGGCGCCCGAAGTGATGGTGATGGCCTCGGGCGACGAGCACCTGCTGACCTGCTTCGCGATCGGCACCGAAGGCAGCCTGGTGAGCCTGGCCTGCGTCACGCCCGAGCTGATCGTCGGGCTCTACCGCGCGATGCAGGCAGGCAACCTCGCCACAGCCCGCGCGTTCAACGACCGCATCTATCCGCTGGCCAAGGCCATCTACGGCACTGCGCCCGGCGGCCATGCCAATGCGCGGCTGAAGACCTGCCTGAAGCTGCTCGGCCGCATTCCGAGCGACGCGATGCGCCCGCCGATGGGGCCGCTGCCCGACAGCGAAGTCGCGATGCTGGCGCAGGCACTGAAGGCCGCAGGACTGACCACAACCGACGAATCCGTCGCATGAGCAACACCATGACCAAGACCCTGATCCGCAACGGCCGCATCGTGACGGCCGTCGACGACTACCGCGCCGACATCCTGCTCGAAGACGGCCAGATCGCCGCCATCGGCAAGCAGCTCGACGTCGGCCCCGACACGCAGGTGATCGACGCGGCCGGCCTGCTGGTGCTGCCCGGCGGCGTCGACGTCCACACCCATCTCGACAACACCTTCGGCGACTCGACCACCGCCGACGACTACGAGTCCGGCACCCGCGCCGCGGCCTTTGGCGGCACCACGACGATCATCGACTTCGCCTTCCAGGGCAAGACCGACAGCCCGCTCGACGCCATCGCGCGCACGCAGTCCAAGGCCGCGATCGGCGCGAGCATCGACTACGGCTTCCACGTGATCCTCACGCACGTCGACGACGCCGTGCTGGGCGACATGAAGCACGCGATCCGCCATGAAGGCGTGAGCAGCTTCAAGATGTTCATGGCCTATCCGGGCACGGTGATGGTCGACGACGCGGCCATCTTCCAGGCGATGCGGCTGGTCGGCGAGCACGGCGGCATGGTCGCGCTGCATGCCGAGAACGGCAACGTGATCGAGCTGCTGATCCGCGAGGCGCTGGCGCAGGGCCACACCTCGCCGCGCTACCACGCGCTCACGCGGCCGGCCATTCTGGAAGGCGAGGCGACGCACCGCGGCATCAAGCTGGCCGAGCTGGCCAATGCGCCGGTTTACTTCGTGCATCTCTCGGCCAAGGAGGCGCTCAAGCATGTCGTCGAAGCACGCGATGCGGGCATTCCGGTGTTCGCTGAAACCTGCCCGCACTATCTCTTCTTCGACGATTCGGTGTACGACAGCGACGACTTCTCGATCGCCAAGCACGTGATGACGCCGCCACTGCGCGACAAGCAATCGCAAGACGCGCTCTGGACCGCGCTCAAGACCGACGACCTGCAGCTCATCTCGACCGACCATTGCCCGTTCTGCATGAAGGAAGGCCACATGGGCCGCGTGCATCAGAAGGAGCACGGCCGGCACGACTTCTCGAAGATCCCGAACGGCGCGCCGGGCATCGAGACCCGCATGACGGTGATCTACGACGGCGGTGTGCGCACGAAGCGCATCACGCTCAACCGCTTCGTCGAGCTGACGGCCACCGCGCCGGCCAAGCTGTTCGGCCTGTTCCCGCGCAAGGGCACGATCGCGGTGGGCAGCGATGCCGACATCGTGCTGTTCGACCCGGAAGGCGCGCAGACCATCTCGGCGCACACGCACCACAGCAACGTCGACTACAGCCTGTTCGAAGGCAAGCATGTGCATGGCGTGGTGAAGAAGGTGTTCTCACGCGGCGAGCTGATCGTCGACGGCGCGCAGTGGCTCGGCCGGCCGGGGCGCGGCCAGTTCCAGAAGCGCGGCGAAGTCGGAGGCTATTGAATTGATCCGACCGAACACGGCGCGCCGCACGATGCAATCCGGCGGCGCGGTACTCGGCATGGGCGTGCAGCAGGTCGTCGGCGCGGCGGCCGCGGGGCTGGCGCGCCGATGCGGCTTCGACTTCTTGTTCATCGACATCGAGCATTCCGCGATCGACGCCACCGCAGCCGCGAACATCTCCGCGGCCGCATTGCCATTGGGCATCGCGCCGCTGGTGCGGGTGCCGGGCAAGAACTCGCCGGACATCGCGCGGCTGCTGGACGGCGGCGCGCAGGGCATCGTGATTCCGCATGTGGACGACGCGGAAGAGGCCGCCGCCGCGGTGCGCGCCTGCAAATACCCGCCGTTCGGCATGCGCTCCTTCTTCGCGCTGCAGCCGCACTTCGATTACGTGCGCCATCCGGCGGCCGAAGCCATGGCCGTCGCCAATGCCGAGATCCTTTGTGTCGTGATGCTGGAGTCGCCGCGCGCCATTGCCAATGCGGCAAGCATTGCGGCGGTGCCTGGCGTGGATGTGTTGATGATTGGCTGCAACGACCTGTCGCTGGAACTGGGCATTCCCGGACAGGTCGACGACCCTGCCATCGAGTCGGCTTGCGATGCGGTGATCAAGGCCTGTGCCCAACACGGCAAGCAACCAGGGCTGGGCGGCGTGGCCGATGCGGCGCTGTTGACGCGACGCATTGCGAGCGGCATGCGTTTCGTGCTGGCTACCAACGACACCGACCTGCTCATCGCCGCCGGCGAAGCACGGGTGGCTTCGCTGACAACCTAGCGCCGCCAACAAGACCTGGTCGACGCACGCAGACACAGACCAACGGTCGTGCCGGATCGGCCAAATCCGCTTACTGGCCGGGGAGCGCGTCGCCTTCGATGTCGGCAGCGAACTTCTGCAGGAGCCGCACCAGTTCCTCGAAATCCCGCTCGTCCCACTTCGCGAAGATCGCTCGCCCGATCCGCTCCCGCGCGGTGTCGACCGCATCGGTCATCACCTTGCCCTTTGGCGTGACGATCGCTTCACGCACGCGGCGGTCCGCGGCGCCGCCCTGACGCTGGACCAAGCCGAGGCTTTCGAGCTTCGCGACCTGGCGGCTGACCGTCGTGTAGTCGCGGCCGACGCGGTCGGCAAGCTCGACCACGCCGATCGGGCCGAGCCGCTCGATGCCGACCAGCAGCGGAAACAGCGCGCGGTCGAGCGAAATCCCCGCTTCTCGCACCATCGCCTCATCGCGCTGCGGACGGTTCATGACGCCGACGACGCTCATCAGCGCGCCGTGCAAAGCGCGCATTTGCGCAGATATATGTGCATCTTGCACATTCTTTTGAGATCGCATAGCATCCGCTCCAGTTATGTGCATATTACACACATTGGAGTGACCCATGACACAGCAGTTGTCCTTCGACGTCCTGATCTGCGGGGCCGGCGCAGCCGGTTTGACGCTCGCGATCGATCTCGCCCGGCGAGGCGTCAGCTTCCGCCTGATCGAGAAGTCGGACGCGCCTTTCCGTGGCTCGCGCGGCAAGGGCATCCAGCCGAGAACGCAGGAAGTCTTCGAGGACCTGGGCATCCTCGACCGGGTCGTCGCGGCCGGTGGCCTGTATCCGCCGCAGCGCGAATACCGCAGCGATGGCGGCTATGCCGAATCGCTGGTGATGGACCACGACGATCCAACGCCTGCGGAGCCTTATCACCTGCCGCTGCTGGTGCCGCAGTTTCTGACCGAGCGCGTGATGCGCGAGCGCCTGGCCGAACTCGGCCACCTGCCGACCTTCGGCTGCGAGCTGGTCAGCTTCGTGCAGGACGAGGAGGGCGTGACGGCGCGGCTGACCGGCGCGGCAGGCGACCAGACGTTCCGCGTGCGCTACCTGGTCGGGGCCGATGGCGGTCGCAGCTTCGTGCGGCATGCGCTGGGCATCGGCTTTCCGGGCAAGACGCTCGGCGTGCGCGCCGTGGTCGCCGATGTCGCCCTGACCGGCTTGGGACGCGAGGCGTGGCACCGCTTCAACGAGGGTGAGATGGCGGCGCAGATGTCGCTGTGCCCGCTCGCCGGCACCACGCTGTTTCAGTTGCAGGCGCCGATTCCTCTGGAGGGCGACGTCGATCTCTCCGCGGACGGACTGAACGCGATGGTGGCCAGCCGCACCGGCCGCGACGACATCCGCATCCACGCGGTCTCATGGGCGTCCGCGTTCGGCATGAACGCAAGGCTGGCGGACCGCTATCGGGTCGGCCGCGCATTGCTGGTCGGCGACGCGGCGCACGTGCATCCGCCGACGGGCGGCCAGGGCCTCAACACCAGCGTCCAGGACGCCTACAACCTGGGCTGGAAATTGGCGGCCGTCCTAGCGGGCGCGCCCGCCACCCTGCTCGACAGCTATGAGGAAGAACGCCGGCCGGTGGCGGCGGCCATGCTCGGCCTGGCCACGAAGCTGCTCGATGCCGCCAAGCGAGGCGAGATGCGGCGTGGGCGCGAGGTGCATCAGCTGGACATCGGCTACCCCGGCTCGCCGCTTGCGCTGGAGCAGCCCGGGCGCACCGACCGGCTGCTCGCGGGCGACCGCGCACCGGATGCGCCGGTCCGTGGTGCCGCCGGCCAGGTGCAGCGGCTTTTCGCGTTGTTCAAAGGCGCGCACTGGACGCTCCTCGGCTGCGACGTGCAGCGCGAGTTGGTGCCACCGCGCGCGGGCCTGCACATCCACACGTTCGGCGAACGCGGCGATCTGCTCGACGAAGGGGCCCACTTTCGCGATGCCTATGCGGTAGCGTCCGGTGACTGGGTGCTGGTCCGCCCGGACGGCTACGTCGGCGCGATCCTCGGGTCTGCCGATCTCGCGTTGCTGGAGCGCTATCTGGGCGGCGTCGGACTCGGCGTGGCGGGCCGCGTCGATGCCTAGATTGCGTTACGCACCTGGTTGGTGGGCCACGACCTTGCGCATCGCCCGTCGTCCCGGCATCAGACCGGCCCGGTGCCCCGAATTGCGATGACCTTCTCAGGCAGCTTGGTCATGCCGTACTGGTCGAGGATGCGGTCGTAGGTGCCGTCCTTGATCATGTCGTTGAAGGCCTTGACCACCGCATCGGCGACCGGCTTGGAGCGGAAGCTCATCATGGTCGGCGATGCGCCCTGGGCCGGCAGCAGCATCGTGGCCTGGCCGGCCTTCACGAAGGCACCGCCCGCGTAATTGGGGAATGCGGCGATGTCGAATTGGCCGGCGCGCAGTCCGGCCATGACTTCACTGGCCGTCGGGAACGACAGGATCTTCAGTGACTTGCGGCCCTTGGCGACGTTGTCCTTCTCGCGCTCCTTCAGCCAGCGCTCCTGGTACGAGTCGGCCTCGACGCCGATGCTCATGTCGGTCAACGCGTCGGGCGACGCAACGGTGCGCTTGCTGCCCGGCAGCGCGACGATGTCGATCGCGGCCATCGCGTACGGAATGGTCCACATCACCTTGGAGCGCTCTTCGGTGAAGAACATGCCGGTGTTGATGCCGTCGAAGCGCGCCGCCTTGAGTGCCGGGATCATCGCGGGGAAGTCCATGCGAAGCGTCTCGGCCTTCAGGCACAGGCGCTTGCCGAGCTCGGCCGCGAGTTCGATGTTCATGCCCTTGAGCTCACCGCTCGCGTCGACGAATTGCAGCGGCGGCAATGTCGGATTGGTCGACAGCTGGATCTTGCCCTCCGAGATCAGCTCGCTCTTCGGAATGGTCGGCGTGCAGGTCTGCGCGGAAGCGACCATGCCGGAGAGCGGACCGGCCAGCGCGACGATGGCGATCACGCTGCGCAGAAGGGCAAATTTCATGATGATTCCTGAAAGAAAAAGAAGAACTCGGACGCGTGTTTCAAAGGCTCGAAAAGAAAGAATAACGAGCGCTGCGCAACGCACTCAATTCAGTTGAGGGGGCGGACTATAGGCAGTCGATATACGTCGTGATGGTGCGTGTTGCGCACCGAATCGGCCGCTATCATCAAGTGGCCCGACCCCTTTTTCGGGCATGAATCGACCCCCATGTCCGACCCGCAATTCCGCTCCCTGATCAACCTCCGCCAACTCGAGGTTCTGCGCGCGGTCATGCGTTGCCGGACCACCATCGGCGCCGCGGAAGAGCTGGGCATGTCGCAGCCCGCGGTGAGCAATGCGATCAAATTGGCGGAGACCAAATTGGGCATTGCGCTGTTCGATCGCGTGAGCAACCGGCTGGTGCCGACGGCCGACGCACAGATCCTCATGGCCGATGCGGAGCCGCTCTTCGTGGTGCACGAGGCGGTGCAGCGCAAGGCCTGGGACTTGCGCACCGGCCGTGCCGGCGTGCTGCGCATCCATGCGACGGCCGAACTCTCGCAATACCTGGTGCCGTCGGTGTTGGCGCTGTTCATGGCGGAACATCCGGACGTGCAGGTCACGATCGAATCGGTGCGCATGGACGCACTGCTCGAAGGCGTGGAGAGCGGCAGCGCCGATGTCGGCATCGCGATGAAGCCGCCGATGCGCCCCAATCTCGCGCGTGAAGTGCTGGTCGAGGCCGAGATGATGTGCATCACGCCAAAGGGACATGAACTGGCCGGGCTGCCGGTGCTGACGCCCTTCGATCTGCGGGGGCGCCGCATCGTCGGGCCGGGGCCCGCGAGTCCGCTCGGCGCGATGATCGCGCAGGCCTTCGAGCGGTCTTCCGACCACTATCACCCCGATATCGAAGCGCGCTTCGCGAACATCGTGAGTCCGCTGGTGGCGCGCGGACTGGGCATCGGTTTCGTCGACGAGATGACTGCGCGCTATTCGAAGGAGCCGGCTTTCGACGTGCACCGATTCCGCCCGCGCGTGGCGATTCCGGTGTGCGGACTGTTCGTGCGCGACAAGCCGCGCGCGCGGTTGGCGCAGGCCTTCATGCAGCATGCGTTGCAGTACATGCAGTCGCAGATCGGGCGGCAGCCTGCCGAAGACGGCGACGCGGCTGACGCTTAAAGAAGCAGAAAGCGCCCGGAGTGGCCGAAGCCACCGCCGGGCGCCATCGTGCATGGCGTCTCTGCTTCCTGCGCGTCAGGCCGTGGCCGTCGCACGCATTGCAGGCGTCTTCTTCTCGGTGGGCGCGTAGCCCTTGCCGTAATGCCGTTCGAGGCGGCGTTGCACCACGTCCCATACCGAGGTCAGCACCAGGTAGAACACGGCGGCCACGCAGTACAGCTCCAGCACCTCGAACTTCGCCTGCATCAACACCTGGCTGCGGCGCATCAGCTCTTCCATCGAGATGACGGACGCGAGCGACGTGGCTTTCAGCAATCCGTTCACCGAATTACCGAGTGGCGGAATGATGATGCGGATGACCTGCGGCAGCGTGACCAGCCGAAGCGTCGCGAACTTCGACAGGCTGAGCGCCTTGGCCGCTTCGATCTGCCCCTTGGCGACCGCCGAGAAGCCGGCGCGGATGGTCTCCGACAAGTAGGCCGCCTCGTTCAGACTCAGCGCCAGGATGGCGGAAGTCAGCACATCGAAGCGGACGCCCAATTGCGGCAGTCCGGTGTAGATGATCACGATCTGCACCAACAGCGGCGTGCCGCGGAAGACCCAGATATAGAACTTCGCCGGCGCCCGCAGGAACTTGTTGGTGGACATGCTCGCCAGCGCCAGCGGCAGCGCGAGGGCCAGGCCGATGAAGATCGTGGCGATCGTCAGCCCGATCGTGATCCCGACCCCACCCAGCAGGTAGGGGTTGATCAGGTAGGACAGGAATGCATCGACGTTGAACACGGCCCGGTTTTCCTTTGTGCAGTCTCTGTGTTGCGCTTACTTCGGCGCCGGGCCGGGGCCGCGGATCGCGAAGGTCGTGTCCTTCAGGCGCGTCATCTTGAACTTGTCGAACAGCTTGTCGTAGGTGCCTTCGGCCTTGAGTTCGTTCAGTGCGGCGGCGGCAGCCGTGGCCACCGCCTTGTCGCGGTAGGTCACGGTGATGTCGGTGCCGTTGATGCCGCTGAGCCAGATCTTGGCAATGCCGCGCTCGGCGAAGGCAATGGCCGTTTCGTCGATGTTGATGCCGGCTTCGAGTTGGCCGGCGCGCAGGGCGGCGGTGGTTTCCGACGCGGTGGCGAAGGTGCGGAAGTCGATCGCCTTCAGGCCGCGCGCGACCATGTCGGCGTTGTATTCGCGGGACTTGCGTTCTTGGTAGGTGCCGGTTTCGATGCCGACGACGTGGCCTGCGAGGTCATCGAACTTGGTGATCTTCAGCGTGCTGTTGGGCACGGTGTAGATGCTCATCGCCTGCTGGCCGTACGGGATCATGAACATCAGCTTGGAGCGCTCTTCCGTCCAGAACATGCCGGTGTTGATCATGTCGAAGCGGCCGGCCTGCAGCGCGGGAATCATCGGCGGCATGTCCATGCGCACGAAGACGGGCTCGAGGCACAGCTTCTTGGCAATGGCCTTGCCGAGTTCGACGTTCAGGCCTTGCAGCTCGCCCTTTTCGTCGACGAATTGCTGCGGCGGCAGCGTGGGGTTGATCGACATCTGCAGCTTGCCTGCAGACACCAGGTTGTCTGCGCCGAGCTTCGGCGTGCAGGTCTGGGCCATGGCCGAAGCCGAGAACGCGGCGCCGAGGAAGAGCGCAAGAGCCAGTTTGGTGAGTTGCATGATGTGCTTTCGAGAGACGGAGGTTGAGAAGGACAACGGTGACAGTGAACGGAAACAGGTGATGAAACGGAACTTGAAATCAGGCCTCGGGCCGGCATGCCAGCAGCGCGCTGTGCTGCGCCTCGATGACGCATTCGTCGCGCTGGTTCAGCAGGCGCAGCGACTCGATGACGATGCCGCGGCCGGGACGCGATGACGCGCGCTTCTCGGTGAACTCGAAGCTCACGCGCACCGTGTCGCCGGCAATCACCGGTCGCAAGAAACGAACCCGGTCCCAGCCGAGCGAGGCGATCGAGCTGTTCTGGTAGAGCTTCAGCTCGGTCTTGAGCCCTTCCATCAGCGCCAGGCCGTAAAGGCCATGCGCAATGACGCCGCCGAAGCCGCGCGACGACGCATAGTCCGCATCGGTGTGCAGCGGATGGTGGTCGCGCGTCAGGTCGCAGAAGTGCGAGATGTCGGCGGCCGTGATGGCGTGCGGCTCGGTCGTGAAAGTGGTGCCGACGACCACGTCGTCGAAATAGATGTCGGTGGTTGCGTTCATTCTTCAGGTACCTCGATATGGCGCGGAGACTGGGCCATGAAGGCATCGCGCATGCCCATCGGCCCGAGCCGGAAGATGCGCGCGTCCATGGTCTTCAGCGTGTCGCTGATGCGGATCGGGAAGCCGATCTGGTCGAGCACGTCTTCCTGCAGCCGCACGCCCGGTGCGATCTCGGTCATCACGATGCCGTCGGCTTCCATCTCGAACACCGCGCGGTCGGTGATGAAGGTCACGCGCTGGCCGCGCTCGCGCGCCAGGTGGCCCGAGAAGCTGATCTGGTCGACCTCGGGCACGAACTTCTTGAACTTGCCGTCGCGCCGGATGTCGAGCCCGCCGCCCGCCACGCCGATGTCGAACTCGCCACCGGTCAGCGAGCCGTTGAAGACCAGCCGCTTGGTGTTCTGCGTGATGTTGATGAAGCCGCCGGCGCCGTCGTAGCGCTTGCCGAAGCGGGTGACGTTGACGTTGCCGTGCCGGTCGACCTGCGCAAAAGACAGGAAGGCGCAAGAGAGGCCGCCGCCGTCGTAGAAGTCGAACTGGTACGACTGGTCGAGGATGACCCGCGGATTGACCGAGGTGCCGAACTCGCGCGCATGGCCCGGCACGCCGCCGACCGCGCCCGACTCGACGGTGAGCGTGATCATCTCGTCGATGCCTTCCTCGGCCGCGACGTTCGGGATCATGGCCGAGATGCCGACGCCGAGATTCACCACGTCGCGCGGGCGCAGCTCGAAGGCGGCGCGGCGTGCGACCACGCGGCGCGCGTCGAGCGGGTCCGGCGGAATGCTCGAACTCGGCACGATGGTCTCGCCGCAGCGCGCCGGGTCGTACTGCGTCGTGTACGTCTGCATCTGCTCGGGCTGCACGACGAAGTGGTCGATCAGGAAGCCCGGGATCTTCACCATGTGCGGGTTCAGCGTGCCGCGCTTGACGAGCCGCTTGACCTGGCAGATCACGGTGCCGCCGGCGTTGTGCACGGCCTGCGCCATCGACAGGTCTTCGCGCGCGGTGGCCTCGTGTTCCATGCTGACGTAGCCGTCTTCATCGGCCGAGGTGCCGCGGATCAGCGCGACCGACGGCACGCCCGGCGCGCGGTAGAAGAGATAGTCCTTGCCACCGATGTTGACGAGTTCGACCAGCTTCTCGGTGGTGCGCGCGTTCATGCGGCCGCCGTCCTGGCGCGGGTCCATGTAGGTTTCCAGGCCCACGTGCGTCAGCACGCCGGGCTGGCGGCCGGCCATCGCGCGGCACATGTGCGTCATCACGCCCTGCGGGAAGTTGTAGGCCTCGAGTTCCTGGTCGAGCACCAGCTTCATGAAGGGCAACTGCATGCCGAAGTTGCCGCCGATCACGCGCTGCACCAGGCCCTTGTGCGCGAAGTGGCACAGGCCCTTTTCGGTGAGCGCGCCGACGCCGGTGATGTGGAAGAGGGTGATGCCGTGCGGGCCGTCGCCGGCCAGGAAGCGGCGCTCGATGGCTTCGAACACCGCCTCGGGCACGCCGGAGCCGCCGTTGCCGCCGGCCAGCACCATGTCGCCGTCCTTCAGCAGGGCGGCGGCTTCGTCGGGGGTGATGCAGTGGATCATGGTCGCCGTTCCCTCAGGCCAGTTCTTTCTCGACCTGCTTCGAGATGATCAGGCGCTGGATCTGGTTGGTGCCTTCGTAGATCTGCGCCAGGCGCACGTCGCGGAAGATGCGTTCGATGCGGTAGTCGCGCGAATAGCCGTTGCCGCCATGCACCTGCAGGGCGTTCGACACGTGCTTCATCGCCATGTCGGTGGTGAAGAGCTTGGCTTGCGCCGCTTCCTTGGCGTAGGGCAGGCCGGCGTCGAACACGCGCGACGCGTGATGGATCAACAGCCGCGCGGCGGCGATGTCGGTCGACATGTCGGCCACCATGAACTGGATCGCCTGGAAGTTGATGATCGGCTCGCCGAACTGCTTGCGCGTGGTGGCGTAGGCCACCGCGTCTTCCATCGCGGCCTGCGCCATGCCCAGCGCCATCGACGACATCAGCAGGCGGCTGAAGTTGAAGTTGCCCATGGCCGTCTTGAAGGCCTGGTTCTCGGCGCCGATCAGCGCGGTCTTCGGCACGTGCACGTCCTGCAGCACGATCTGGCAGTCCTCCAGGCCGTGCATGCCGAGCAGTTCTTCGTTCTTGCCGCGGCTCACGCCGGGCGACGACGCGTCGACCAGGAAGCAGCTGATCGCGCGGTGGCCGGCGTCCTTGCCGGTGCGCGCGAAGACCATGATGCGGTCGGCCACGCCGCCGAGCGTGACCCAGGCCTTGGTGCCGTTGAGCACCCAGCCGTCGTCGGTCGCGCGCGCGGTGGTCTGGATGCTGGCGGCGTCGGAGCCGAAGTCGGGCTCCGTCATGGCGGTGGCGAACACGATCGATCCGTCGAGGATGCCGGGGATCAGCGCCTTCTGCGATTCGTTGCCGTGGTGGTGCAAAAACAGAGCCGCTTCCACCGGAATGGCGAAGGCGTTGCCGACGGCGGCCGAGCAGCGCGCGATTTCTTCCATCACCAGGCAGACGCTGACGGTGTCGAGCGCCGAGCCGCCCGACGATTCGGGCAGGCTGATGCCGAACAGGCCGAGTTCGGCCATGCCGCGGTACAGCGTGCGGTCGAAGGTGTCCTCGCGGTCGATCGCGGCGGCGCGCGGCAGGATTTCGTTTTCGGCAAAACGGCGCGCGGTGTCGCGCACCGAGATCTGGTCTTCGGTATGGAAGTGGCTCATGGTGCAGTGGAGGTTTCGATGGTTTCGTCGCTGGCCAGATGGCCTTCGTGCGCGACCTCGTCGCGTTCGCGATCGATGAAGTAGATGGCGACGTTGTGGGCGGGCGTGTCGAAGCACGCGGCGATGGCCGGCGTCATGGCTTCGGCCACGGCACGGCGCTGGTCAGCGTTGCGGCGGTAGGCGTGCAGCTTGACGAACACGCGCGCACCGGTCGGCGGCAGGCCGAATTCGCCCGCGTGCGCATAGTCCTCCGCGCCGACGGGCACGAAGTAGATCGTCACGGTCGACGGCGCGACATCGAAGCCGCGCACGATGCCGTCGGTGACGGCCTGGGTCAGTTGGCGCTTCTCGGAAGCGGCGGCGGGGGGCGCCAGAAATTCGACGTAGGGCATGCGGTTCTTCAGAAAGTGGGCAGGGCCCGGCAGGAGGCGCGCTCGACGAGCCGCGAGCCGATGCGGTATTCGCGCCCGCTGTTGGCAACGCCGCCGAGGCGGGACATGAGTCGGTCGACCGCGAGGTTGGCCATGTCGGCCGCGCCGCTGTCGACCACGCTGATCGCGGGTCGCTGCCATTCGAACCACGGCGAGTCTTCGTAGAAGAGCAGCGACAGGTCCGACGGAATCGACAGTCCGCGCTCGGACACCACGCGCAGCACGCCGACCGAGGATTCGTGGTTCGCCACGAAGATCGCCGTGGGCGGCGTCGCGAGCGACAGCAGTGCGTTGGCGGCGGTCACGCCGGTTTCCGGCAGGTAGCGGCCGCGGTGGACGAGCGCGGGTTCGACGGTCAGGCCCGCTTCCTGCATGGCCCGTGTGTAGCCCGCCAGACGTTCCTTGCCGGACGTCGTGTCGCCAGGCCCGACGATGAGTCCGATCCGCCGATGACCCAGCCCGAGCAGGTGCTGCGTTCCGGCATAGGCGCCTTCCATGTCCGCCGCCAGGATCGACTCGAGCGAGGCACCGGCAACGCGACGCACCGCGCAGATGACCGGAATGTCGGTGTGCTCCATGGCCAGCAGCTGGGCACCGTTGCTGCCGGTGGGGACGGCGATCAGCCCGTCGACGCTGTGGTCGACGAGCGTCTTGAGGATCTCGCGCTCCTGCTCGGCATCGTCGTTGCTGATGCTCAGGATGACCTGGTAGCCGAGTGCCTGCATGCGCGCCTGGACGACCGAGGCCAGCACGCGGAAGGAGGCGTTCTCGAGGTTGTGGACGGTGAGGCCGATGAGGCGCGACTTGCGCGTCTTGAGTGCGCGGGCCACCGTATTGGTGCGGTAGCCGATGGCCGCGGCAACCTGCACCACGTGCTTCTGCGTGGCCTGGTTGATCAGGCTGGAGCCCGCCAGCGCCCGCGAGGCGGTGGCGATGGACACATCGGCAGCACGTGCCACGTCGCGCAAGGTGACGGTCACTTGAAAGCCTCGGCGGTGAAATTTATTGCAAACGATTGCATAAGCGGAATGTAGGGCAGTCGTGAATGGTTGGTCAACGTCGCGTCATAAATAATCGGGTGAAATTGGTGGTTATTTGCAAACGATTGCATTGATGTTGCATACTCGCCGCCACTTATCCGATCGAGTCCCATGACATTTCCCGTTACCGGCGTGGGCGGCATCTGGCCCGCCACGCTCACCCCTTTCACGCCCGAAGGCGCCATCGACGACACGGCGCTCACGGCGCATGTCCACGAGATCGCGTCGACGCGTGGCGTCCGTGCCGTGGTGGTCAACGGCCATGCCGGCGAGACCTCGTCGCTGAACCGCGCGGAGCGGGCGCATGTCGTTCGCATGGCGGTCGGCGCGGCCGGCTCGGTGCCGGTGGTGGCCGGTGTCGTCGCCGAAGACCCGCGCGATGCCCGTGCGCTGGCGGTCGACGCGGCCGAGGCCGGTGCCTCGGCATTGCTGTTGTTTCCGCCGGCCATGTTCGGCAGCGGCGCGGCGCTGCGGCCCGAAATGATCCTGCGCTACGTCAAGGACGTGGCCAGCGCGACGTCGCTGCCGATCGTGCTGTTCCAGCTGTCGCGCGCGTCGAACCAGGCGTTCTCGGTGGACATGCTGGTGCGGCTGTGCAACGAGGTGCCGGAGATCATTGCGATCAAGGACGGCAGCGACGTGCCCGACCTGTACGAAGACAGCCTGCGCGCCCTGCGCCGGCTGGACCGCCCGGTGACCATGCTGTCGAGCAACAACGGCTGGCTCTTCGCGTCGCTCACCTATGGCGCCGACGGCATCCTGTCGGGCATCGGCAGCGTGGTGGCGCCGCTGCTGGTCGAGATGCACGAGGCCGTCGCGGCCGGCAGGCTCGATGCCGCGCGTGCCGTGAACGACCGGCTCGTGCCGCTGTGCCGCGTGTTCTATCGCGCGCCGTACCTCGACATCCACAACCGCATGAAGACCGCGCTGCACCTGCTCGGCCGCCTCGCGCATCCAGCGCCGCGGTTGCCGCTGCTGCCGGTGAGCGACGACGAAACCCAGCGCATCCGCGCCGCGCTGGTCGCGGCCGGCCTGCTCGACAACGCGCGCTGATCATCGGCAACTTTTTCAACGACTTCCCGACATGACCGATTTCCGCGGCACCTACACCATCATGGTCACGCCCTTCGATGCCGAAGGCGCAGTCGACATTCCCGCGCTCGAGCGCTATGTCGACTGGCAGATCGAGTCCGGCATCCACGGGCTGATCCCGCTGGGTTCGACCGGCGAGTTCCTGTCGATGACCGACGACGAGATCGAGTTGGTCGCCAAGACCGTGATCGACCGCAGCGCCGGCCGCGTGCCGGTGATCATCGGCACCACCGCCGAAGACACCCGCGTCGCCGCCCGCAAGAGCCGCATGGCCGAGTCGCTCGGCGCCGACGGCGTGATGGTGCTGCCGCCGTTCTACTGCACGCCGACCGAGGACGAGCTGTACCAGCACTACAAGTCGGTGTCGGACGCGATCGGCATCCCGGTCATGGTCTACAACAACCCGGCCGTGACCAATGTCGACCTGAAGCCGAAGCTGGTGGCGCGGCTCTCCGAGATCGACAACTGCCGCTACATCAAGGAGTCGACGCTCGAGGTGACCCGCGTGCGCGACATCATGCGGTTGTCGGACGGCCGCATGAAGGTGTTCGGCGGGATCATGGGCTTCGAGTCGTACGTCGAAGGCGCGATCGGCTGGGCCGCGGTGCCGTCGAACGGTGCGCCGGCCGAGATGGCACGGCTGTACGACCTGGTGATGGCCGGCGAACTGGCGCAGGCGCGCGCGCTGTCGTTCAAGTACTTCCCGATGATCGATTTCGTGGCCGGCCAGCAGTACGTGGCCGGCACCAAGGCGCTGCTCGCGGCCATGGGAATGCCGGTCGGCGGACCCCGCCCGCCGCGCCTGCCGATGGGCCCCGAAGGCCACGCCGCCGCTCGCCGCCTGGTCGATGAACTCGGCCTGAAGATCACCCGACCCGCTCAACAACCTGCTTGAGGAATGCCATGACTGCCATGAACGCTGCGCAAACGACGCCCATCGCCGACGACTCCGCAGCGGGGTCCGAACTGGTCATCCGCATGGTGAACGTGCAGAAGTGGTACGGCGACTTCCAGGTGCTGCGCGACATCAATCTCGAAGTGCGGCGCGGCGAGCGCATCGTGATCTGCGGCCCGTCGGGCTCGGGCAAGTCGACGCTGCTGCGCTGCATCAACCGGCTTGAAGAACACCAGCAAGGCCACATCGTCGTGAACCGCGTCGAGCTGACCAACGACATGCGCCGCATCGACGCGGTGCGCCGCGACGTCGGCATGGTGTTCCAGCACTTCAACCTGTTCCCGCACCTGACGATCCTCGAGAACTGCACGCTGGCGCCGATCTGGAGCAAGAAGTACACGCCGAAGGAAGCCAAGGAAGTCGCGATGGCCTACCTCACGAAAGTGAAGATCCCGGACCAGGCGAACAAGTACCCGTCGCAGCTGTCCGGCGGCCAGCAGCAGCGCGTGGCCATCGCGCGTGCGCTGTGCATGCGGCCCAAGGTCATGCTGTTCGACGAGCCCACGTCGGCGCTCGACCCGGAGATGGTCAAGGAAGTGCTCGACACGATGGTGTCGCTCGCCGAAGACGGCATGACCATGCTGTCGGTCACGCACGAGATGGGCTTTGCGCGGCAGGTCGCCAACCGCGTGATCTTCATGGACCAGGGCACGATCGTCGAAGAGGCGCCGCCAGCGGAGTTCTTCGGCAATCCGAAGCAGGAGCGCACCCGCGCGTTTCTGAGCCAGTTGCTGCACTAGCGTCTGAGGTGGCCGGGTAGAATGAGAGTAATTCTCATCTACCGCGTTCACCCATGTCTTCCCCGTCCGCCACAACCTCGACCGACGCGCTCTACCGCGAGCATCGCG
>JAZKDL010000493.1:0-2364 GCA_040387575.1 Pseudomonadota bacterium | reverse complement strand
CTGCCGCCGCGCCTCCCATTCTTCTCATTGCGCCTTACGGAACTCATTGATGACCCTCACCACCGCTCACCGCAAACGAAAGACCCTCGCCCTGATCGGCATGGCCTCCGCCGTGTCGCTGCTCTGGGCCGGCCAGGCCCAGGCGTTCTCGATCGACGACGTCACCACGCAGGCCCGCGCGCTGATGGAAAAGCCCTACGCGGCACCCGTGAACAACCTGCCGCCGGTGTTCAGCGGCATGCAGTTCGCCGACTACCAGAAGATGCAGCCGCGCACCGACCGCTTCGAGTGGCGCGACCTGCAGACGCCGTTCCGGCTGAACTTCTATCACCAGGGCATGCAGTTCAACGCACCGGTCCGCATCAACGAGATCACGGCCGACGGTGTGCAGGAGATCAAGTACGACACCGATCGTTTCGACTTCGGCAACCTGAGCTTCGACAAGGGCGCGACCAGCACGCTCGGCTATGCAGGCTTCCGCGTGCTCTACCCGGTCAACCAGCCCGACAAGCTCGACGAGATCGTGAGCTTCCTGGGCGCCAGTTATTTCCGCGTGATCGGCAAGGGCCAGGTGTACGGCCTGTCGAGTCGCGGACTGGCGATCGACACCGCGCCGCCCGGCGGGGAGGAGTTCCCGGACTTCCGTGAGTTCTGGATCCAGCAGCCCACGGCGCAAGACAGGCAGATCGTGATCTACGCGCTGCTCGACTCGCCGCGCGCCACCGGTGCCTACCAGTTCATCGTGACGCCCGGCGGCAAGGACGCGGTGGTCGACGTGCAGGCCAACATCTTCGTGCGCGGCGACATCAAGACCATCGGCATCGCGCCGCTGACCAGCATGTTCCTGTACGGGCCCAACCAGCAGTCGGACCTCAAGCGCAACTTCCGCCCGGCCATCCATGACTCCAACGGCCTGTCGATCCGCACCGGCACCGGCGAATGGCTCTGGCGCCCGCTGAACAACCCGCGCAACCTCGCCATCAGTTCCTTCGAGGTTGAAAATCCGAAGGGCTTCGGGCTGCTGCAGCGCGGCCGCGAGTTCTCGCGCTATGAAGACCTGAAGGACCGCTACGACCTGCGACCGAGCGCATGGATCGAGCCGCAGGGCAACTGGGGGAAGGGCCACGTCACGCTGATGGAGATCCCGACGCCCGACGAGACCAACGACAACATCGTCGCCTTCTGGACGCCCGACGCGCCGACCCAGCGAGGCCAGATGCTGCAGTTCGCCTACCGCATGCACTGGACGACCGATGAGCCCGCGCTGCACGCGGCCGACAACGCCTGGGTGAAGCAGACCTTCCACACCGACAGCGAAGAACTGCAGGCCAACCTGATCCGCAAGCTGGACGGCAACAGCGCCTTCCTGATCGACTTCGAAGGCCCGGTGCTGGCCAACATGCCGCTCGGCACGGCGGTCACGCCGCAGGTGAGCGTGGGCGACAACGCCGAACTGCTCAACGTCGGCATCGAGCGCAACCCGGCCATCAAGGGCTGGCGCGTGACGCTGCGGGTGAAGGTGAAGAACCCGGCGTTGCCCGTGGAGATGCGCGCCGCGCTGCTCCAGGACAACAAGCCGGTCAGCGAGACCTGGAGCTATCAGATTCCCGCGAATCCGCAGCAGCAGCCGCAAGGCCAGGCGATGCCGGGTGCGGGTGTCGCAACGCCGGCCGATACGCCGCAGGTCGCACCCGCGGCGCCGAAGACCACGCCCTGAGCGTGGTGTGCCGCAGGCAGCTCGGCGCTGGGCTGCTTGCGGCGGTGGCGATCAGCGGATCAGCGCGACACCGGTCTTGGCCTGCAGCGCGTCGAAGCTCACGCCGTCGGCCATCTCGACGACCTTCAACCCCTCGGGCGTGACGTCCAGCACGGCCAGGTCGGTGATGATCCGGTCGACCACGCCGACGCCGGTCAGCGGCAGCGTGCACTTCGGCAGGATCTTCATGTCCTCGGTGCCGTCCTTCTTCTTGGCGACGTGTTCCATCAGCACGATCACGCGCTTCACGCCGGCCACCAGGTCCATGGCGCCGCCCATGCCCTTGACCATCTTGCCGGGGATCATCCAGTTGGCGAGGTCGCCGGTTTCGCTGACCTGCATCGCGCCCAGGATCGACAGGTTGATCTTGCCGCCGCGAATCATCGCGAAGCTGTCGTGGCTGCCGAAGATGGCCGAGCCGGGCAGCGTGGTGACGGTCTGCTTGCCGGCGTTGATCAGGTCGGCGTCGACCTCGTCCTCGGTCGGGAACGCGCCGATGCCGAGCATGCCGTTCTCGCTCTGCAGCCAGACTTCCTTGGTGCCGGTGTGGTTGGCCACCAGCGTCGGGATGCCGATGCCGAGGTTCACGTAGAAGCCGTCTTCGAGTT
>JAZKDL010000492.1:0-7720 GCA_040387575.1 Pseudomonadota bacterium | reverse complement strand
GCACCTGCAGCGCATCGAGCAACTGCTCGTAGAGCCACTTTTCGCGTGCCAGCGCGCGGTCTTGCGCGCTCAGAGCCTTGTCCTCGAAGGCCTTGAGTTCGGGCGTGATGAAGCGTTCGGCGTTCTTCAGCGTCTGGCGGCGGCGGTAGTTGTCCGGCACCTTGGTGAGCGCGCTCTGCGTGACCTCGATATAGAAGCCGTGCACGCGGTTGAACTGCACGCGCAGGTTCGAGATGCCGGTGCGCTCGCGCTCCTGGACCTCGAGCTTCAGCAGGAAGTCGTCGCAGTTGTCGCTGATGGCACGCAGCTCGTCGAGTTCTGCATCGTGGCCGGTCGCGATCACGCCGCCGTCGCGCACCAGCGCGGACGGGTCGGGCTTGATGGCTGCAACCAGCAGCTCGGCGCAGCCCGGTGGCGGCACGAAGCTCTGCGCCATGCGGGCGAGCAGCGCCGAAGCGCCGGGCAGCGCAGGCCCGAGCTGTTCGGCCTTGGCCAACGCAAGCCGCAGCGCGACCAGCTCGCGCGGGCGCACCTGGCGCAGCGCGATGCGCGCGGCGATGCGTTCGACGTCGCTGGTGTTCTTCAGTTGCTCGCGGAGGCTGCGCCAGGGCGCGGCCGTCGTGCCCGGCACATTGGCCTGCAGTGCGCCGATCGCCTCGAGCCGGGCCTGCGCCTCGCCGCGATCGCGCCGCGGCGCGAGCAGCCAGCGCTTCAGCAGGCGGCTGCCCATGCCGGTCATGCAGGTGTCGAGCAGCGAGAACATCGTCGGCGAGTCTTCACCGCGCAGCGTCTGCACGAGTTCGAGATTGCGGCGGGTGGCGGGCGGCAGTTCGATCAGGTCGCCGTCGCGCTCGACCACCAGCCGCTGAACGTGCGACAGCACGCGGCCCTGCGTGTGTTCGGCGTAGCCGAGCAGGGCGGAAGCCGCGCCGTGCGCATTGGTCAGCGATTCGGCGTTCCAGGCCGCGAGGCTGGCGCTGGCCAGTTGCTCGCACAGCTTGCGCTCGCCCAGCCCGCCGTCGAACTGCCAGGCCGGCCGCACGGACAGCGTGAACGGTGTCGTGGCGCGCAGCGCCTTCAGCCGGTTCTCGAAGACCGGCGTGACCTCGGCGCTGTACAGCAGTTCGCTCGGCCCGATGCGGCCAATCCAGGCTTCGAGCGCGTCGGCCGGGCATTCGGCCAGGTGCAGTTCGGCGCCGGTCACGCTGAGCCAGGCCAGGCCGCAGAAGTTGCGAGCGCCCGCGTGGACCGCGAGCAGCAGCGATTCGGTCTTGTCGTTCAGCAGTTCGGCATCGGTCAGCGTGCCGGGCGTGACGACGCGCATCACCTTGCGCTCGACCGGCCCCTTGGACGCGCCGACTTCGCCGACCTGTTCGCAGATCGCGACCGACTCGCCCAGCTTGATGAGTCGCGCCAGATAGGCATCGACCGCATGGAAGGGCACGCCGGCCATCACGACGGGCTGGCCGGCCGACTGGCCGCGCTGCGTCAGCGTGATGTCGAGCAGGCGCGCGGCCTTTTCGGCGTCGCCGTAGAACAGCTCGTAGAAGTCGCCCATCCGGTAGAACAGGAGCGTGTCGGGGTGGTCGACCTTGAGCCCGAAATACTGGCTCATCATTGGCGTATGGCCTGGAAGGTCACCGATGAATGGCGCCTGGCCGGGTTCTTTGAGATCGCTGGTAGCGCTGGTATCGCTCGTCTTTGGCACGCCGTGAATTCCGTTGGACTGTCTGTCAGGTCTGCGCCGCATCGGCCCGACCGTCCGGCGGCCGGCCGGCGCGAAGGCGCAGCCGCCCATTATCGTGGAGGGTATCGACGTACCCGGGGCATGCAGCTTGCATGCAGGCGGGCCGATCCTGGAGTCACATGCTGCAATTCATTTCCCGCCGGCTCGGCCGGCTCAGCGTCGGCCGAAAGCTGCTCGTCATCTATCTGTTGGACCTCACGGCGGTCATCTTCATCAGCGGCATCCTGATCAACGAGAAGTTCATCGCCATCGACTTCGGCCGCAAGGAAATGGCCGGCATGGCGTACATCGAGCGGTTGCGGCCCGCGCTGATGTCGATGGCAGGCTGGCGCGGAGCGGGCACGCCGTCGGCGCAGACCGTGGCGCAGGCCGAGCAGGATTTCGGCCCCGGCATGCAGAGCCAGGAGCCGAGCGATGCGTTCAGGCGCGCTTTCGAGCGCACCCTGGCGGCCTCCGCGGCCGAGCGTCCGGCCGAGGCGCGTGTGGCCGTCGAAAAAGGCCGTGCACTGGTCACCCGGGTCGGCAATCAGTCGAACCTGATCCTCGACCCCGATCTCGACAGCTACTACACGATGTCGCTGGTGCTGCTGCGTTTTCCCGAGCTGATGGAACTCGGCTCGGCCATGGAGGCCCGGCTGCGTCCGCTCGGAACCGGCGAATCACCCTCGACCGAGGCGCGCACCCAATACTTCATTCTGGAAGGTCGGGTCGACGCGATCGCCGCCGGTATCGAGAGCGATTATTCCGAGGCTTTCGTCGCGGCCAAGGGGCCGTTGCGTGCCAATCTGGACGCATCGCGGCTGCGGCTGGCAGCGGCCGTCGACCGCTTCCGCCGCGCATCCCGCGCCGTGCTCGAGAGCGGTGGCCGTGGCCTTCCGGCATTCGGCGAAGCGCAGCAGGCGTTGTTCGCGGATCTCGACCAGGCCTGGCTGACGGCTGGCCACGAACTCGAAGACATGCTGCGCGTGCGCGAACAGGGGTTTTTCTCGCGCATGTGGCTGCACCTGGGCACGGCGCTGTTCCTGCTGCTGATGATTCTCTCGGCCGTGTTCTACGTGGCGCGGCAGATATCCCGGCCGCTGCGCCGGCTCTCCAACGTCGTCGACACGGTGCGCAAGACCGGCGACCACAGCCTGCGCGCCCATTGGGACAGTGGTGACGAAATCGGGCGGCTGGTGCTCGGCTTCAACGACATGCTTGCGCAGCTCGACCGCGAGCGGCGCATCCAGCAGGAACTGGCCGCGAGCGCCCGCGCGGCCGAGGCGCAGCGCGACCTGGTCGAGGCGATTCCGATTCCGCTCATGGTCACGGCCATCCCGGGCCACGAGGTCCTCAACGCGAACTCGCCGGCGCAAGCCTGGCTCGGCGGTCGAACCGAAAACCCATGGGCGCGCGGGCTCGACTCGTCGGTGCGGGCGCGCTTCTTCCAGCAGCTGGCGGACCACAAGGGCGTCGACGAATTCGAGGTCCGCTGGCGGGGCGGCGCCGAGCCGTCGTGGGCGGTGCTGTCGGCGCGCCGGCTGACCTACCAGGGCCAGGACGCGGTGCTGACCGCCTTCACGCCGGTGAACCACCTGAAGCTGATGGAGCAGCGTCTGGAGCTCTGGGCCAAGGTGTTCGAGGCGTCGTCCGAAGGCATCATGATCATCGACGCGCAGCACCAGATCCTGTCGGTCAACCGTGCACTCTGCCGCCAGACCGGTTATGAGTTCAGGGAGCTTGCCGGCGAGAAGCCGGAGCGGTTGATCGCCGACGACACGGTGCACTTCGATGTGCTGTGGCCTGCGCTGGCCCAGCGCAGCGCGTGGCAGGGCGAAGTGCAGGTCAGCCGACGCAACGGCACCAGCTATCCGGCGTGGCTGGTGGCGAGCGTCGTGCGCGACGGGCCCGAGCGCATCTCGCATTACATCTTCACTTCGATCGACATCAGCGACCGCAAGCGCAGCGAGGAGCGCATCCGGTTCCTGGCCCACCACGACGTGCTCACCGAACTTCCCAACCGCTCGCTCTGCATCGAGCGGTTGCGCATGGCGATGCAGCAGGCGCAGCGCACGGGGCAGCGCGTGGGCGTTCTCTTCATCGACCTCGACCGCTTCAAGAACATCAACGATTCGCTCGGCCACCATGTCGGCGACGGCCTGCTGCGCTCCGTCGCCAAACGCATGACCGAGGCGGTGCGCGCGGTCGACACCGTGAGCCGCCTGGGTGGCGACGAGTTCGTGATCGTGTTGAACGGCGTCGCCGACAGCGACGAGATTTTGTCGACCGTCGAACGACGGCTGGTGCCGATGATCCGCCGCCCGCACGACATCGATGGCGCCGAGATCCACGTGTCCTGCAGCGTGGGCATCGCGGTGTTCCCGGACGACGCGCAGGACATCGACACGCTGATGCGCCATGCCGACGTCGCGATGTACCAGAGCAAGGCGAGCGGCCGCGACATGGCGCGCTTCTTCACGCCCGAGATGAACGAGCGCGCACAGCGGCGGCTGCTCGTCGAATCGAACCTGCGCCATGCGATCGAGCGCAACGAACTGAGCCTTGCCTTCCAGCCGCGCGTCGATGCGCACAGCGGGGAGCTGATCAGCGCCGAAGTGCTGCTGCGCTGGAACAATGCCGAACTCGGGTCGGTCTCGCCGGCCCAGTTCATTCCGATCGCGGAGGAGTCGGGGCAGATCGTCTCGATCGGTGCCTGGGTCATCGCGCAGGCGTGCGAGCAGCATGCCGCCTGGCGCCGCGATGGACTGGGCGTCGTGCCGCTCTCGGTCAACGTGTCGGCACTGCAGTTGCGTGACGAGGGGCTCGTGGGCGTGCTGCGCGATGCGCTCGAACGGCACGGCGTGCAGCCGTCGGACATCGAGATCGAACTGACCGAGTCGACGCTGATGGAGGCCGGCGAGCAGACGCTCGCACAGCTGCACGGGCTCAAGTCGATCGGCGTGCAGCTGTCGATCGACGATTTCGGCACCGGCTATTCGAGCCTCAACTACCTGAACCGCTTTCCGATCGACAAGCTCAAGATCGACCGCTCGTTCGTCCACCAGATGCTCGACGACCTGACCGACATGGCGATTGCCCGCGCGATCATCGGGCTCGGCCACGCGCTAGGTTTGCGCGTGGTGGCCGAAGGCGTCGAGAACGAGAAGGAAGCGGCGACGCTGCGGGCTGCGCGCTGCGACGAACTGCAGGGCTATCTCATCGCTCGACCCATGCCTGCAGACGCGCTGGCGTCATGGATCGGGCGCGCGGACGATTGAGCAAGAGGCGAGGAGGCAAACGGATGGGCGATCAGCAGCCTTCGACCATCTTGCCGGCCACCGATCCCCTGAAGATGTAATAGGACGACAACTTCACGAACACGCGAGAACCGGCGCTGGCGGGCTGGATGCTCACGATGCCCGCGGTGCCGACATCTGAATTCACGGTCACTTTCATGCCTTTGCCGTCTTCCACGGTGCGAGACACGAACATCGATGGCAACGACTTCTTCACGTTACGGTCCACGCAACCGGCGACATCCCATGGCTTGCCGGTGGCGGTGAACTGCAGGCCCTGCGTGCCTTCCACATCCTCCGGCGTGGATTTCATGCCCGGAACGGACGAACAACCCGCCAGTGCGGCGATCGACAGCAAGACAACCGAGCGTTTCATGGCCCATCTCCTCATGAAAGTGCGTACCCCGAAGATGGAGCGCGCCATGCACCGACTGTGCATATATCAGGCCAATCCGTCCAGACATCTATGGAAGACGTGGAAGCTGTGGGTTGCTCTGGTGTTGGTGTGCCAGGCGCTGCAGCTCCCGCGACAGCGTGGTCACGCGCATGCGCGCACGCGCATCGCCCCGCCACATGGCTTCGAGCTGTAGAGCCATCTCGTCGGTGAGTGCCTGCCACCGCGAGAAGCCCGGAAGAATGGTTTCGGACGCCTGCCGCATGAATGCAGTGATGACTTGCACGAAAAAACGGTGCGTCGGAACAGGCCGACTTGCGCTGTAAGAGGGGACGGGCCACGTGTATTCAGACCCGTAAGCAGCAGGTTTCCAACACGGTATTTACAATTCGTCGCGTATGACAGTCGACTTCACCCGGCGTTTCGGCATTCTCGTCAACGACGTGGCCAAGCTCTACGGCGAACAATTCGATCGGGCGGCGCGCCAGCGTCTCGGCCTGTCGCGCAGGCAATGCCGGGTGCTCGGCGTGTTGGCGATGCAAGGTGATGCGCAGCCGCTGTCACAGGCCGAGCTGGCAGAACGCCTCGAACTCAGTGCGATGTCGATCGGCACGCTGTGCGACCACCTCGAAGCAGCCGGCTGGCTGCGACGCCGGCCGCATCCGGCCGATCGCCGCGTGAACCAGATACTCCTGCAACCCAGCGCCAGCGAGGCACTCGACGCCGCGCTCAGCATCGGCGACGCATTGCAGACGCGGGCGCTGGCCGCGCTCACAGAGGCCGAGCACACACAGCTCGTTGCGCTGTTGATCAAGGCCCGCGACGGGCTGACGCCGACCCCGGCCGAGGCTGCTGCCGATGCGACGCCACGCCGATCGAGACGCCAGCCGTTGAACCCACCGGGTGCGGCCGGCGCCGCTAGTGCGGCAGCGACAGCGCAAAGGGCAGGCTTGCGACGCCCAGGATGGTCGACAGCGTGACCAGCCCGGCCACATACGGCCCGTTGTAGCCCATGCGTGCGGCCAGCACATACGCGCTCGACGCTGTCGGCACGGCCGAGAAAGCCAGCAACACCGCGGCCTGAGAAGGTTCCAGCCGCAAGGAACGCGCCAGCAGCCAGCCGGTCAGCGGCAACAGCAGATGGCGAATGGCCAGCATCGACACCGCCAGCGCCTTGCCGCGCGCCAGGGTCGCGAACTGCATGCCGGCACCGGCTGCCATCAAGCCCAACGCGAGCGATGCTGCACCGATGCGCGACAGCGTCGGTGTTGCCCATTCCGGAACACCGATGCCCAGCAGGTTGACGACCAGACCGGAGGCGGTCGCGATGATCAGCGGATTGCGCAGCAACTGGCGCGCGAAGCCCGATTGCGCGTGCCGGGCCATCGGCCAGACCGCGGCGACGTTCATCAGCGGTACGCAAACGCCGATCAGCACGGCGATCAGCAGCAAGCCCTGTGCGCCCGCCAGGCGCTCGGCCATCGCCAGGCAGATGAAGGAATTGAAGCGGAAAGCGACCTGCGCGCTCGCGGCATGGTCCCTGCGGTCGATGCGCGAACCGATCCACGGCAGGTGCGGCAGCGCATAGGCCAGCACGATGCCCGTCAGCCCGACGCCGATGCCTGCCAGCAGCAGGTTGGAGGTCGCACCGAAGTCGATCGGGCTGCGCACGATCGAATGGAACAGCAACACCGGGAACAGGAAGTAGTAGACGAGGCTCTCGACCTGATCCCATACGCGGCGGTCGAGCGCGGTGTAGCGGCACAGGAGCCAGCCGCAGGCGATGAGGGAGAAATCGGGGAAAAGCAGCTGGGCGTAATTCACCGCTTCGAGGATAAACCGTCGCGGACCGTGGGTTATCCAGGGCGGCAGCAAAGCGGGGAAACGCTAGCATCACTGCCTGTGATTTCTGATCCCAACCTGACTTCAACTACGAGGAGTGTGTCGATGCAACGACGTCAATGGAGTGCTCTCGCCGCTGCTGCGGCCCTGGCCGTGGTGGCCGGCCCCGTGTTCGCGCAGGCGTACCCCAACAAGCCGATCGAGCTGAGCGTGCCGTTCGCGCCTGGCGGCACCACCGACATCGTCGCGCGCGTCGTCGGTGACCCACTGGGCAAGGTGCTCGGCCAGCCCGTGATCGTCGTGAACCGCGCCGGCGGCGGCGGCATCGTCGGTGCGGCCGAAACAGCGCGCGCGGCGCCGGACGGCTACAAGCTCGGCATCGCCACCGTGTCGAGCACGGCGGCCAACCCTGCGATCAACCCGAAAACGCCGTACGACCCGGTGAACGACTTCACGCCGATC
>JAZKDL010000491.1:0-6926 GCA_040387575.1 Pseudomonadota bacterium | reverse complement strand
CGCGCGAACTCGCGCACGCACAGGAAGCAGCCGGTGACGTTGATTGCGAGCGTGCGGTTCCAGGTGTCGAGCGTGGTGTCGACCAGCGCCGGCTGCGCGCCGTCCGGCGCATTGCCGACCACGCCCGCAAAGGTGGCGAGCACGGCGATCGGACCGACCTGCGTCTCGACCATCTCGAATGCGGCGGCAATGGACTCCTCGCTCGTCACGTCGATGGCGGCGCCGCGATGACCCGATCCGGGCAGCGCTGCCGCGATCTTTTCGGCTTGTTGCAAGTCGACGTCGGCCACTACCACCCGGAGGCCGTCCTGGGCGAGGCGCTGCGCCACGGCATGGCCTAGCGCGCCTGCGCCGCCAGTGATCAATGCGACGCGGGATGAGATGGCGGGAGAGGGGTTGGATGATTCAGCGGGGACCATGGCAGACAGTGAGAGGGAGACCAAAATTCTAGGAGGCATCGCAGGGCCGTCTGCCCCATTCGGATGTGACGCATCCATCGTCTGTCGCCAACGCCGAGCGGGCTTTGCGCCGCTACAGTTTCGAGCTTGAAAATTCTGCAGTCCTCCTGAAGTGAATCAGATCGAAGCACACGAAGTCCCGGACCTGATCGCGGTCCAGGTGATGCGGTTGTACGCACGCCAGTCCCGGTTGATCGACAGCGGCGATGCGCCTGGCTGGGCACGGACCTTCACCGATGACGGTGAGTTCGCCTCGCCGTCCTACCCCGCGCCCGCGACGGGCACCGCCCAGCTCGTGGCCTTTGCGGAGCGCTTCGCCGCCGGCAACGCGTCCGGCACCGTGAGTCGCCATGTGATCACGAACGTGGACGTGCTGCCCGGCACGGACGACGATCACCTGGTGGTCCACGCGTACCTCCAGATCGTGGCGACCCCGCGCGGCGAACTCAGCCGCCTGGTCCGCCTCACCACCATCACCGACCAGCTGGTCCGCTCGAGCGGCACATGGCGGGTCGCTCACCGGAAGGTGCTTCGCGATGACGCGGCGCCAGCCGGCACCGCATCGGAAAGCAACGCGTGACTTCAGCCAACTCCAGTCCCAATCCCAATCCCAATCTCAATCCCACCCCTGACCATCCAGGCCGCGTCGACGGCCGATTGATGGCGGTCGACCATCCGGACCTGCGCGGCAAGGTGGCCGTCATCACGGGCGCAGGCCGCGGAATGGGTGCGCGCTTCGCCGCGGCCCTGGCCCGCCGCGGGGTGCATGTCGTGGGCGCCGACATCGACGGCGCCGTCATGGCCGAGACCAGCGCGGCCATCGGCCGTGAGCATCGCGACGTGGCCGGCGCAGGCGACGTGGTCGGCACCACGGTCGACGTTCGCAGTCGCGAGGCGCAGCAGAAGGTCGCCGAGTTCGCGGTCGAGCGTTTCGGCAAGCTCGACCTCTGGATCAACAACGCGGGCATCTTCCCCGAGGCGCCGGCCGCCGACATTCCGCCTTCACAGATGCAGGCGACCTTGTCGATCAACGTCGAGGGTGTGCTCTATGGTGCGCAGGCCGCCGCGTCGGTCATGAAGCCGGGCGGTGCCATCCTCAACATGGCCAGCGTCGCCGCGTTCCGGGTGCGCCGTGTGCGGGCCGCGTACTGCGCGTCGAAGGCGGCGGTGGCCCATCTCACCGAATGCCTCGCCGTCGAGTTCGGCGATCTCGGCATCCGGGTCAATGCGATCGCGCCGGGCCTCATCGACACCGAGATGACCCATTGGATCCAGAGCGACGCCGAGGTGCTGGGCAAGGCGCTGGGCAACATACCGCTTCATCGGATGGGGTCGCCCGAAGAAGTCGTCGGTCCGCTGCTGTTCCTGCTTTCAGACAGCGCGCGTTACGTGACCGGGCACATCCTGACGGTCGACGGCGGCTCGCGGCACGTCTGACACGTCGAGCACCTCTGAGCACCTCTGAGCACCTCTGAGCGCCTCAGACTCCTAGACCGGCTGCAGCTTTGCCTGGCGAATGGCCTTCGTGTAGCGCGCAATCTCGCTGTTGTAGAAGGCTGCCAGCTGCGGTGCCGGCAGGGGCGGTACGGACGGCACGCCGCTCTGCATCTCCAACTGCTGCTGCACCTCCGGGTCGCCCAGCGCCACCAACACGGCCCGCGACATGGCCTGTGCCAGGGCCGCCGGCGACGTCGTGGGAATGAACAGGCCCGCCCAGGCATCGACCGTCGCGAAGTTCGGCATGCTGCGCGTCTCCGCGAAGGTGGGCACCGACGGGAACACCGGCGAGCGGGTGTTGCCGGTCACGGCCAGCGCCTTGGGCTTGCCACTGGCCACGCGACGGGCCATGTTGCCGTCCGCGGGCAGAAGCACCAGGTCGATGTGGCCACCCGTCAGGTCGGTGATCAGCGGCGCGCCACCCTTGTAGGGCACATGGGTCATGGGCACGCCGGTGGCCTCGGCGAAGGCGTCGCCCGCGAGGTGGTAGATGCTGCCGACGCCGACCGAGCCGTAGCTCAGCGGCGTGCCAGGGTTGGCCTTGGCCCAGGCGACCAGCTCATCGACGCTGTTCACGGGCAGGTCGCTGCGCGCATACAGCGCCAGCTGCGAGCGGGACAGCATGGCCAGCGGGCGGAAGTCCTCGGGCTTGTAGCGGGCCGACTGCAGCGTCGCGGGCGCCAGGATCAACTCCGTGGGCGAACCGACCACCAGCATGTCGCCGACGGCGGCGCGGCCCAGCACCTTGGCAATCGCCAGCGAGCCGCTGGCGCCGGGCAGGTTTTCGACGATGACGGTACAGCCGAGTTCCTTGGCCATGCGCGGACCGATGGCGCGGGCGTACATGTCCGAGGCTCCGCCGGCGGGGAACGGAACCATGAGCGTCAAGATCGCGGGCATGGCGGGCGTCGCGGGCACTTGCGCGCGGGCTGCCGCACTGGCGCCAAGGGCGGCGGCAGCGGCAAGAAGGGTGCGGCGGTTCATCATGGGCAACTCCTGGTAGTGGTGGATTCGGCGGTGGACAGAGAAGCTGGCGCGTCGACCCCGGCGGGCACGAGCGGGAAGCGGCGACACAGCATGCGCACGGCGTCGGCTGCGCCCGCAGGCGGTGGCAACCCTGCGGCCAGCGCTCGAGCAACGTCGGCCACGATGCCGGCGACGATGTCGCATTCGGCTTCGGCCATGCCACGCGTGGTCAGCGCCGAAACGCCAAGGCGCAAGCCGTGGGCTTGGTCGAAATTCGCATCGCCCGGCACGGGCACGGCGTTGCAGCCAACCTGAAGGGCATCCAGCGCATGCACCAGCGGGGCGGCTCGCAGGCCGAGCGGCCCGAGATGGGCGACCACGAAAGGCACGTCGGTTCCACCGGTGAGCTGCGCGATGCCCCGCGCGGCCAGGCCGTCGCCGAGGGCGCGCGCGTTGCGCAGCACCTGCGCGCTGTACGCATGGAATGCGGGCTGCAGCGCTTCGCCGAAAGCCACCGCTTTGGCGGCGACCATCTGCATCAGCGGCGTCCCCTGCAGACCCGGACACAGGGCGGCGTCCAGCCGTGCACCCAGCGCGGGGTCATTGCACAGGATCAGACCGCCACGGGGCCCGCGCAGATTCTTGTAGGTGGTCGTGGTGACCACGTCCGCATGCGGCAGCGGATTCGGGAAGTGGCCGGTGGCGACCAGGCCGGCGACATGGGCCATGTCCACCATCAGCAAGGCGCCGACCTCGTGTGCAATGGCTGCGAAGCGCGCGAAGTCGATGCTGCGCGGGTAAGCGGAGGCGCCGGCGATGATGAGCCGTGGCCGGTGTTGCCGTGCGAGCGACAGCACTTCGTCGAGATCGATCAGACCCGTGCGCGGATCGACGCCGTAATGGCGCGCCGTGAACCAGTCGCCCGACAGCGTGCCGCCGGCGCCGTGGCTGAAGTGGCCGCCGGCCCGCAGGTCCATCGACAGCAGCGTGTCGCCCGGCCGCATCAGCGCAAGCAGCACCGCCTGGTTGGCCTGGGTGCCGGAGTGCGGCTGCACGTTGGCGAAGCGCGCGCCGAACAGCCGGCAGGCGCGGGCGATGGCCAGCCGCTCCAGCGCGTCGACGTCCGCCGAGCCCGCCAGGAAGCGGGCGCCGGGATAGCCCTCGACCGTGGTGTCGGCCAGCACGCTGCCGCTGGCCTCGCGCTGCGCCAGGCTGATGTGGTTTTCCGAGGCCACCAGCTCGAGCCGGTCCGACTGGCGCTGCGCCTCCAGCGCGATCAGCGCAGCGACCTCCGGATCGAGCGTCTGCAACGGCTGGTGGAGGAAGTGCGTCATGCAGTCGCGGAGAGCACTGGCTGAAGCAGGCAGTCGTCGGCCAGGGCCTGCAATGGCTCGCGGTCGCGCTCGTGGGCCATCTCGGGCACGTCACGGGTCGCCGGGTTGCTGCAGGGGTTGTAGATCACCGAGAAGATCCAGCGCGAGTACGGCGACACGTTGGCGGCCGACACGTGCAGCAGGTTGTCGCCGAAGATCAGCAGCGTGCCGCGCGGACCCTTGGCCGACACCATGCCCAGGTCGTGGACCAGGTCGGTCACGGCTTCGTGCGGCACCGTCCACAGCTCCCACTTCTCGCCATCCACGCTGCGCTTGAGCGGAATCTCGCGCTTGTGCGAACCGGGCACGAACATCAGCGGGCCATTGAACTCGGTGACGTCGTCCAGGTGGATGTGAAAGTTGAGCGCCCGCGCCTTCGGCACGCCATCGCGATGGTGATGGGTGGCGAAGTCGGTGTGCCACTCGAAGCCGCCGCCGTCGAAGCCGGTCTTCAGGTTGATCTTGACCTGCTGCGCATAGACCTCTTCGCCCAGAATCTGCTTGGCCGCCTCCAGCATGCGCGGGTGGCGCACGAGGCGGCGGTAGAGCTCGTTGCGGCGGTGCAGCGACAGGATGTTGCGGACCTTGTCCTTGCCGGCCTCGCGCGGGTTTTCCGGCCGCTGCTCGGCCACCATGCCGGGGACTTCGTCTCTCAGCGCCTCCACCTCCTCGGGTGTGAACACGCCGTGGAGCACGAGAAAGCCGTCTTCATCGAGGCAGCGGAGTTGGTCTTGGGTGAGTCTCATGGGGTTCTTCTTTGATGGATGGACGGGGTCACGGTGCGTCGTCAGTCGCGCACGGGTTGTCCGCGTTGCGCGCTCGCGCCCTGCATCCCGGCCAGCGCCATGCGAGCCAGTTGATGCGCGCGGAACAGCACGGCTTCTTTCCAGTCCAGGGTGTCCGGGTAGAACTGCCGGCGCAGCGCCTGCTTGATCGGCGCAGCCTCCAGCCCCAGGGGGTCGCCATGCTTGTGCAGCCAGTGGTCGGCCCGCAGTGCGGCACGGCCCAGGTCGCGGTCGTAGGTGCCGAACTCCAGCGTGCCGAAGGTGACGCGGGCGTGCGGCAGTGCCCGCGTCACGCCGAAATGGGTCGGGCCGTCCTGCACCAGCGGCAAGGTCTGGCCGCGGCGGCTTTCCGAGACGCCGTCGCCCCAGAAACGGCGCACGCGCTGCGCGGCGTCGGTGCCGGGTTCGTGGTCCGAGATCAGATCGCCATGGCCGTACGGGCCCAGTCCCGTGTGCATGTCGATGCAGGTCACGTCGGTGGCGTGCGCGAGCCGTTCGGCCATCACCGCGTGCAGCGTGCGGTTCGACCAGGCCGGACCGTTGCCGCCGTAGAACATGCCCTGCGGGTCGATGAACTGGCCGCTGGCCAGCGCCCGATAGAACGCGAGTTCGCCGACCTTCTGGCGGTAGCTGGCCAGCACGGCCTCGGCCTCCGCGGCGACGGGGCCGTCCAGGCGCGCGGGCAGCACGGCCTCTGCGATCTCACGGTAGCCGGGGTTCTCCGGCGGCGGCTCGCGCCAGTCCAGGTAGTTGCGATTGAGGTCGACGTTGTCTTCGTTGACCCGCCGCAGCCAGGCGAAACCGTAGGGGTTGAGTGCATGGACGAACAGCACGGCGGTGTCGGCCGGCAGTTGCTGGTGCAGGCCGCTGCGCAGCCAGTGCACCTGAAAACCGGAGCCGCAGAAGCCTTCCACACCGTGCGTGCCGGACAGGACCATCAGCACCTTCGGCGCATCGGGAGCGCCGAGCCATGCGGTGTCCGTGTACAGGGCTTCGCCGGCTGGACCGCGGGCCGGACATGCGTAGTGCTGCAGTTGCGCGCCTGCAGCACTGGCGGCTTCCAGAAAGGCGGTCCGCGCTTCGTGATAGTTGGCCGAGAAGGCGACTTCGGCGTCTTGGAATGATGTCATGGTGAAGTCAGTGTAAGAATGCGATCTGAGCTATTTCTGCCAAAAATCACCATCGATCCGATGATTGATGGAGCCATATGCCAATTTCTATTCATTTGATGGAGCTTTTCTGATGAAGCCCGCAGCATCCTGGCTGGACCGAATCGATCTGCGCATCCTGTCGCTGCTGCAGCAGCAGGGCCGGCTCACCAATGTGGAACTGGCGGAGCGCGTCGCCCTGTCGCCCACGCCTTGCCTGCGGCGCGTCAAGCGGCTGGAGGACGAGGGTGTGATCGCGTTCTACCGCGCAGAGCTCGACCGCCGGCAACTGGGCCTGGGCGTGACCGCATTCGTGTTCATCAACATCGCCGAACACGGGCCCAAGGCGACCGAGCTGTTCCTGACCAGCGTGGATGCGATCGACGAGATCGTGACCTGCCATGTGCTGTCGGGGCAGTTCGACTTCCTGCTGGAAGTGGTCACACCCACGCTCGACCACTATGCGTCGGTCATGCTGGACCGGCTGGGCGGCCTGCCTGGTGTGAGCGCGCTACAGACCAGCTTCGCGCTGCGAACCGTCAAGCCCGCACGCCGACTGCCGCTCGTTCATATCGCGAGCTGATCGCGAGCGGACGCAGCGGGCGCCGCAGCCTGCGCGACAGTCAGTCGGGAACGAACAGAACCTGTCCCTTGGTACCGGGTCGATAGGCGAAACGCCCCGTCAACACGACCTTGTCA
>JAZKDL010000490.1:0-7059 GCA_040387575.1 Pseudomonadota bacterium | reverse complement strand
GCCGCGTCGATGCCGTTCAGCATGAAGCCGCGCAGGTCGTCGATCGAGAAGCCGAAGTCGGCCACCATCTTCATCCACGCGCCGGTCGGTGTGACCAGGTGCAGCGTCGGGTCGTCGGTGTTCGGATGCACGCGCAGCCCGAGGCCCGGCATGCGGCGGATCGGATGGTCGAGCGCCCAGCGCTCGGGCGGCAGCGTGCGCAGGTAGAAGGAGTTGGTCGGCACCACGGTGAAAACGATGCCCGACTCGGCGCATTGCCGCGCGAAGTCCGGTGCGTCGACGATCGTGTAGCCGTGGTCGATGCGGTCGACCTTCAGCAATTCGACCGCGGTGCGCACGTTGGTCCAGGGCATGCCGAATTCGCCGGCATGCGCCGTCGTCTTGAGGCCGGCGCGGCGCGCGGCCGCATAGGCGTCGGCGAAGAGCTCGGGCGGATGGTCGATCTCGCTGTAGTCGATGCCGATGCCGACCACCTCCTCGCGCGGCGCCGCCGCGACCCAGCCGACCATCTCGAGCGCCGCGGCCGGCGACGCCTCGCGGTCGATCGACGGGATCAGCCGGCCGGTGATGCCGTGGTCGGCCTGCGCGTCGTGGATCGCGCGCACGATGGCGTCGAGCGCCACCGGGTAGGCCATCTTCGACTGGTACGCCGTGCCGGTCGGGTTCCAGAAGAACTCGGCGTAGCGCACGTTGTGGGCGGCCGCGTCCTGCAGGTATTCGTAGGTGATGCGGTGCAGGTCGTCGGGCGTGCGCAGCAGGTGCGAGTCGAGCGCGCGCAGCGCCTTCAGCACGCCGACCGGCTTCTCGCCGCGGATGTAGAAGGCGTCGATCTCGGCGTCGCTCAGCGGCGCGTTGGCGCGGTGCGCGAGCATCTTGAAGGTGGCGTGGCGCACCGTGCCCAGCAGGTGGCAGTGCAGCTCGACCTTCGGGATCGCGTGGCAGAAATCGTGGAGCGCTTGTGTCATGGCAGTGGACTTTCAGTTGCGTGCGGCGGCGGCCAGCGCATCGAGCACGGTGCGGCGCACGACGGCCTCGTCGGCCACGCTCGACACCTGCGCGTTCGCCGATGCGCGCCGTGGCACGCGCCACTCGACCACCGTCATGCCGCGCGTGTGCGTGCCGTCGCATTCGGCCACGACGTGCGCGGCACGAAAGGCCATCGACCCGGGTGCGACCAGTGCGGCGGCGGCCGTCGGGTCGTACAGCGACATCGGCAGGCTGCCGTCCGGGCTCGCGATGCGCACGTAGCCCAGCAGCAGGTCGGCGAGCAGCGCGGCGCGTTCGGTGCCGATGGCGCGCAGCACGTCGGCGTCGGGCGCATGAACGCGCACCTGACGGCAGGTGTCGAGCCCGACCATCTGCAGCGGCAGGCCGGCATCGAGCACGACGTTGATCGACTCCGGGTCGACGCCCGCATTGAATTCGGCCGCGGCCGTGTGGTTGCCCGGCCCGGCGCTGCCGCCCATCCAGACCAGCCGCCCGATACGCGATGCCAGCGCGGGCTGCGCCTGCAGCAGGCGCGCCAGGTTGGTGAGCGGGCCGAGCGCGAGCAGCGTGACGGGCTCGGCGGCGCCGGCCAGGTGCGCGGCAAGCGCGGCGACCGCGTCGGACGACGCCAGGGCCGTGCGCGCCATCGGCAGGCTGCGCCCGGCCGACGCCATCGCGTCGTCGCCGAGGATGTTCTGCGCGGTGACCAACGCGCCGACCAGCGGCCGATCGCTGCCCGCATGGATCGGAAAGCCCCAGCCGAAGCAGGCGGCCGCGCGCTGCGCGTTGTCGATCACGACCTCGAGCGGCGCATTGCCCGCGACCAGCGACATGCCGTCGATCGCCCATCCCGGCGACTCGGCGACGGTCAACACCGCGGCCAGATCGTCGAAGCCGAGGTCGGTGTCGATCCAGACGCGCTGCGTCATTTCTTCAGATGCCGGCTCTGGTCGTAGCTCGGCTGCGGCGGCATGTCGGCGAGGTGCCGCGTGTCGGCCCATTCGACGATCTCGATGGCCGCCGGCTCGGCCGGGTCGGCGATGCGGATGCGGTTGAAGCCGGCGTTCGGGATGTCGCTGCGCCGCGGGCCGTCGAGCCCGAGACCGTGGACCGTGCGCCACACCATGTCGAGCACGCCGCCGTGCGTCACGACCATCACGCGCTGGCCGGTGTAGGTGCTGGCGATGCGGCCGAGCGCCGCGATGATGCGGGTGTGGAACTGCCGTGCCGACTCGCCTTCGGGCATCGCATGGTCGGCGCGGAATTCGAGCCAGTCTTCCCAGGCGCGCGGATGCAGTTGGCGGATGTCGTCGGCACGCAGCCCTTCGGCCACGCCGAAGTTCTGCTCGCGCAACGCGGCCTGCGTGATGACCTCCAGCGACAGCTGCTGCGCCGCGGGCGCCGCGGTCTGCTGGGTGCGAAGCAGGTCGCTGGCGAGCAGCACGTCGACCTGCTCGCCCGCCATGCGCAGGCCCAGTCGGCGCGCCTGTTCGTGGCCGGTGTCGTTGAGGGGAACGTCGATGTGGCCCTGGAAGCGGAGCTCGCGGTTCCAGTCGGTTTCGCCGTGGCGGATCAGGATGAGGTCGGTGGATGAATGTGTGGGCATGGCTGTCGGCTATTGTCCCCGCTGACCCCGCCGACGCGCGAGGTTCCCGCAGAATCCCCCGCATGACACGACTCGTTCTCCTCCCCGGCCTCGCCTGCGACGCCCGCCTCTGGGAAGCCCAGATCCCCGCCCTGCCGCCCGCGCTGCAAGCGCGTGTGAGCGACGCCAGCCAGCGCAACGACCGCATCGAGACCATGGCCGCCGCCGTGCTCGCGGAAAACGACGGGCCGCTGGTTCTCTGCGGCGCGTCGATGGGCGGCATGGTCGCGATGGAAGCCGCGCGCCAGGCGCCGGACCGCGTGGTCGGCCTGGCCCTGCTGGGCACCAGCGCCCGGCCCGAAACGCCGGAGATGCACAAGCTGCGCGAATCCGCGATCGAGGTGTTCGAACGCGGCGATGCACGCAGCGTGATCGAGCTCAATGCCGGCTTCGCGCTGCATCCCGCGCAGGCCGCCAACCGGGCACTGGTACGCGCCTACATTGAACAAGTACTCGACGCCGGCACCGAGCAACTGGTGCGGCAGAACCGCGCGGTGATGCAGCGGCCCGACGCGCGCCTGCACCTGCCGCAGCTGCGCTGCCCGGTGCTCGTGCTGTGCGGTGACAGCGATCAGCTCGCGCCGCCGGAATGCTCTGAAGAAATCGCCGCGCTGGTGCCGAACGCCGAGCTGGCCTGGGTGCCGCAATGCGGCCACATGCTGACGATGGAAAAGCCGGACGAAGTGAATGCCGCGCTGAACGGCTGGCTGGCGCGCTTCCTTTAGGCCAGCGCCATCACGGCGATGCCTTCGCGCTCCAGCGTCGAGCGGATGCGCCGCGCAAAGGCGAGCGCATGCGCGCCGTCGCCGTGCAGGCAGACGGTCTGCGCATTGACCGACACGGTGCTGCCGTCGATCGCCGTCACCTGGTGGTCGCGCACCAGCGACAGCGTCTGGGCCAAAGACTGCTCTTCGTCGACGATCAACGCGCCGGGCTGGCTGCGCGGCACCAGGCTGCCGTCGGGCATGTAGCCGCGGTCGGCGAACACCTCCTCGACCGGCTTCAGTCCGGCGCGCTCGGCCGCCGAAATCATGCCGCTGCCCGCCAGTCCGAAGAAGCGCAAATTGGGGTCGAAGCGCCGCACCGCCTCGCAGATCGCGGCGGCGAGTTCGGGCTCTTTCACGGCCTGGTTGTAGAGCGCGCCGTGCGGCTTGACGTGCGCCAGCACACCGCCTTCGGCCTTCACGATCGCGGCCAGGGCGCCGATCTGGTAGAGCATGCCCGACACGATGTCTTCGGGCGGCAGGTGCATCGTGCTGCGGCCGAAGTTCTCGCGGTCCGGAAAGCTCGGATGCGCGCCGATCGCGACGCCGTTGTCGATCGCCCAGCGCACGCACTGGCGCATGGTGGCCGCGTCGCCGGCGTGCCAGCCGCAGGCGATGTTGGCGGAACTGACGAGCGCGAGCAGCGCTTCGTCGCTGCCGGCGCCTTCGCCGAGGTCTGCATTGAGGTCGATCAGCATGGTCGTGGGCTCCAGGTGTTCGAACGTTCAGGGGAACGGAAAGAAAGTCTAGATCGAGGCCGGCCAGCCTGCAGAGGCCAGGCCTTGCGCCACCTGGCGCAGGTAACGCTGCTGCGCGGCCCAGGCGGCCTGCGCGACGGTGGCGTCGACCTCGACCAGCCGCAGCAGGCCGAGCAGCGGCGCCTGCGCGAGCTTCCAGAGATCGGCACGGATCACGACGCCGACGCGCGGATAGCCGCCGGTCGTCTGCGCGTCGCCCATCAGGATGATCGGCTGGCCCGACGGCGGCACCTGGATCGTCCCGGGGATCACGCCCGACGAGAGCATGTCGACGTTTCGCCGCCGTGCGAGCGGCGTGTCGCCGGCCAGCCGGCTGCCCATGCGGTTGCTCTGCGGCGTGATGCGCCACGGCGTCTTCCACAGCGCCTTCTGCGAGGCGACGGTGAACTGCTCGAATTCGGGGCCGCACATCACGCGCAGCACGATGGGATCTTCGGCCCCGACCAGCTCGGCATCGAGTGCCCAGTCGGGCGCGCGCACGCCGAACGGCCGGCGCGCCATCTGCGCCGCATCGAGCCGCGGCGTGCCGAATGCGAGCCGATCGCCCTTCTTCAGCGCACGCCCCTCATGGCCGCCGAAGCCGGCCTTCAAGTCGGTGCTGCGCGAGCCGAGCACCGGCTCGACGTCGATGCCACCGGCCACCGCCAGCCAGCTGCGCAGGCCCTTCTTGGCAGTCCCGACATTCGCACCGCCGAGCCGCAGGGTCTGGCCTGCGGCGACCGGCACGCTCCAGTGCGCGCGCAGCGGCCGGCCGTCGAGCCGCGCATCGAAATCGTCACCGGTGAGCGCGATGCGGGTCGGCTGTTCGAAGCGCAGTTCGCAACCGCCCATCGTGAGTTCGAGGCCGGCCGCGCCGTCCGCATTGCCGACCAACCTGTTGCCCAGCGTGAGCGCCAGCACGTCGAGCGCGCCGCCGGGGCAGATGCCGCGCTCGCGGTGGCCATGGCGCCCGAGGTCTTGCACGGACGCGAGCAGGCCGGGTTTGACGATGACTATCACAGCGCGATGCTTTCAGCGACGAAGCGCACACGATCGCCGGGCCGCAGCAGCGTGGGCTCCGCGGCGTTCGGATCGAACAGTTCGACCGAGGTCCGGCCGATCAGCTGCCAGCCGCCGGGCGACACCAGCGGATAGACGCCGGTCTGCTCGCCGCCGATGCCGACCGAGCGCGCCGGCACCGCGAGACGCGGCTCGGCACGGCGCGGCGTCGCGAGTTCGGATGGCAAGCCACCCATGAAGGCGAAGCCCGGCAGGAAGCCGAGCAGGTAGACGGTGTAGCTGCCGCCGCTGTGGCGCCGCACGACCTCGGCGGGCGACAGGCCGGTGTGCGTGGCGACGTCGGCCAGATCGGGGCCGTGTTCGCCGCCGTACGCCACGGGAATCACGATCTCGCGGCCCTCGATCTGCGCGGCCTGCAACTGCGGCCAGACCGTGAGCACCTGCATCTCGAGCTCGGACTGCTCGGCGATCGCCGGGTCGAACATCAGCGTGAGGTTGTTCATGCCCGGCAGGACTTCCTGCACGGCGGGCCAGCTGCGGGCTTCGGCAGCGAGCGCCCAGATCTGCTGCTGCTGCGCCAGCGTGGCCGGCGCGGGAAGCTCGCACAGCAGGGCGGCGTCGCCCAGGGCGTGCAGGCGGGGCGCGCTCATCGTGCGCGGCGGTCGGTGGGCGTCATTCCCGGCCGAGGCTGCGCACCTTGGCGGCCAGTTTCTCCTGCACGAACGGCGACACGAACTTGTCGACCTCGCCGCCCAGCATCGCGATCTCGCGCACGAAGGTGCTGGAGATGAACTGGTACTTGTCGCTCGGCGTGAGGAACACGGTTTCGACGTCGGGCATCAGCGAGCGGTTCATGCCGGCGAGCTGGAACTCGTAGTCGAAGTCGGTCACGGCGCGCAGGCCGCGCACCATGGCCTTGCCGCCGCGAGACACGACGAAGTCGCGCAGCAACCCCGAAAAGCTCTCGACGCGCACCTGGTCCTTGAAGGGCTCGGCGACGACGCGCGCCATCTCGATGCGTTCCTGCAGCGAGAACAGCGCCTTTTTGTGATGGCCCGCCGCGACGGCGACGATCACGCTCGAAAACAGTTGGGTCGCACGCCGCACCACGTCTTCGTGGCCCAGCGTCATGGGGTCGAAAGTGCCTGGGTATACCGCGATCACGCTGGACATCGTGTTCCCTTGTTCCTGCTGCCGGGGCGGCCGCAATGCGCCGAATTATGCAGGCGCATTGCTGCGATGCCGCAACAAGTGCGCATGCACCGCGCCGGCTTTCAGATAGCGAAAGACCTCCAGGCCGAGCGCGGCCAGTTCGTCGTCGCTCCACCGCTGCGGCGCTTCGAGATAGATCGCGCCATCCACATGCACCGCGCGCGCTGCCGCACGCAGGGCTGGCGCGTACAGCGCGGCGTTCTCGAAAGGCGGGTCGAGGAACACGGCCTGCAGGCTGCCGGCCACGGCTCGCTCCAGCGCGGTGACGCCGTTGCCGCGTTCGATGCGCCCAGCGTCGGCCTTGAGCTTGGTCTTGATGGTCTGCAGCTGCGCGACCAATGCGGGCTCCTGCTCGCACAGCAGCACCGAGGCCGCACCACGCGAGGCGGCTTCGAGCCCCAGCGCGCCAGTGCCTGCGAAGGCGTCGATGCAATGCCAGCCGGGCAATCCGCCGCCGCCCGCGCCGGCCAGGCTCGCCAGCCAGTTGAACAGCGTCTCGCGCACGCGGTCGGGCGTCGGGCGCAGGCCGGGCTTGTCGGCGACGGCGAGCCGGGTGCGCTTCCATTCGCCGCCGATGATGCGGACTTCATGCGGCCGGCGATCGGCGCGGGCCGGGGTCTTGGAAGCAGGTTTTTGCGCTGCCTTCTTGGCAGCAGGTCGGTTCTGAGGCATGAACCGAGCTTACCTGCGAAGC
>JAZKDL010000489.1:0-27026 GCA_040387575.1 Pseudomonadota bacterium | reverse complement strand
GCGGCCGTGCGGCGGCAGGGGACGGTGCTGACGGCGATACGCGACATCGGCTGACGGCATCGGACGCCCATGTCGGCGTTTCAATTCCAGTTACGTCTGTCAAGGTGTCTTGACATTCACTTACCAAGCTGGGCTCCTCGCGACGGGCGTCACCCCCGCACTTTGCCCGCATGCCAACCATCCAAGCCGCCGAACGGCATTACCCCCAACTCAATCAACTTCTCGCCGCACTGCCAGCCACCGAGCTGGCCGCCTGGCTGCCGGCGCTGGAACTCGTCGAACTGCCGTTGGGGCAGGTTCTCTACGAATCGGGCGGCACGCTGAGCCACGTGTACTTTCCTACCACTGCGATCGTTTCGATGTTGTACGTGATGGAGAACGGCGCATCGGCCGAGATCGCGGTGGTCGGCAACGAAGGCATCGTCGGCATCGCGCTCTTCATGGGTGGTGAATCGACGCCGAGCCGTGCCGTGGTGCAAAGCGCGGGCCATGGGTTCAGGCTGTCGGCACGCATCATCCAGAGCGACTTCAATCGGGCGCCGGTGCTGCAGCTGCTGCTGCGCTACACCCAGGCGCTGATCACGCAGATGACGCAGACCGCCGTGTGCAACCGGCACCATTCGCTCGACCAGCAGTTGTGCCGATGGCTGTTGCTGAGCCTGGACAGGCTCGATGGCGACGAACTCGTGATGACGCAGGAACTGATTGCCAACATGCTGGGTGTGCGGCGCGAGGGCGTGACGGAGAGCGCGAGCAACCTGCAGCGGGCCGGGCTGATCCGTTATGCGCGTGGCCGCATCAATGTGTTGGACCGGCCCGGTCTCGAGAAGCGCACCTGCGAGTGCTATGCGGTGGTGAAAAAGGAATACGACCGGCTGCTGCCGCCCACTATCAGCGTTTGACGGATGGCGGCACGGCCGTTCTTCCGCTATGTGTGCTGGCACACAGTCAAAGCCGCCGTGGCACTGCATACTCGCGCTCCCCGGCCGGAGCGACCCGCCGCCGCATGGATGCCCGAGGGCACGCGCGCATGACCAGGGGCTGAAGAAGCGGACCCTCATTGAGCCTTTCCCAGAACCAGTTGATCGCCCGGCTGCCGGACGACGACCGCCTCAGCCTGCTCGCCATCTGTGAACAGGTGGCGTTGGTTCAGCAGGTCGTGCTGGCGGAAGAAGGCGAGCCGGTCACGCACGTCTACTTTCCGATCCGCGGCTTCATCTCGCTGGCGGCGTCCGTCCAGGGCAGCATCGGCGTCGAGGTCGGCATGGTCGGCGCCGAAGGCGTGTTGGGGGCACAGGTCGGCTTCGGCACGCCAACGGCGCAGTTCCAGAGCCATGTTCAGGGGCCGGGCACGGCATGGCGCGTTCAGGCCGATGCGTTCTGTATCGAGATCGCCCGCAGCGGCTCGTTGCGCCGCTTGCTCAACAAATACCTTTATGTCGTGACGGTCCAGCTCGCGACCTCGGCGGCGTGCATGCACTTTCATCAGATCGGTCCGCGCCTGGCCCGCTGGCTGCTGATGTGCCAGGACCGTACCCGGTCCGACACCTTCCAGATCACGCACGAATCGCTCGCTGCCACGCTGGGCGTGCGGCGCGTCGGCGTGACCACGGCGGCCAGCGCGTTCCAGCGCGCCGACCTCATCCGCTATCACCGCGGCGTGCTGAGCGTGCTCGACCGCAAGGGGCTCGAGGCGGCCTCGTGCGGCTGTTATGAAGTGAACGAGAAGGCCTACGCCCAGCTGCTGGCGTAGGCGGTCATCGGGTTCCATCGGCACCGAGCGCTCTATGTTCGCTAGCGCACAGACGCGCTTGTGACACGCACATAAAACCTGCTGGCATCGACGCAAAACCCGCCACGCGGCACGCCGCAGGAAAGTGACATGAACCAGCCACGCAGTATTTTCAAATCCATGGCGAGGTGGTTTCCCACGTTGCTCGTGGCCTTTCTTGTCGGCTGCGGTGGGGGTGGCAGTTCGAGTCTCGATCCGATCCTCGGCACGCCGGCGTTGGCGACCGTGACACCGCCCGTGGTCGTGGCGCCCGTCGTGCCGGTCGTCCAGGTCGCCCCGACGGTCACCACGACTTCGCCTGTGGCCACGCAGCCGCCCGTCGGCAACGTGCCCACGGCCAGTCGCGTGCTGGCCACCTTCAGCAAGCCGATGTCCGCCGCGACGCTGACACCGACCAGCTTCACGCTCGCATGCCCTTCCGGCACGGCGATCGCTGCCAGCGTCGCTTACGACGCCACTGCGCAGACGGCCACGCTGACACCCGCCGTGGCATTGCCGCCGGGCACGCTCTGCGTCGCCACCGTCACCACGGCCGCGACCGACACCAGCGGGCTGGCACTGGCCGCCAACTTCATGTGGAGCTTCCGGACCGCGGCACTGGCCGACACGACACGCCCGACGGTCACGCTCACCGTTCCAGCGCCAGGCGCCACCGCCGTCGCGACGAACACGCGGATCACCGCGGTGTTCAGTGAAGCCATGAGCCCGGCGACGATCTCGGCCAGCAGCTTCACCGTCACCAACACGGCGCTGTCGACGGCTGTCACCGGTACGGTCAGCTATGTGGTCGCCAGCCGCACCGCCACCTTCACGCCGACCGCGCCGGCCGTGTTGGCCAGCAGCACGACCTACCAGGCGACGATCACCACCGCCGCGACCGACCTCGCGGGCAATGCGCTGGCGGGCAATGCCGCCGTGGCGCCCGCGGCCGGCAACCATGTCTGGTCGTTCACGACCGGCGCGCTGCCCGACATCGTGCCGCCGACCGTCACCACGATCACGCCCGCGATGAGCGCGACCAACGTCTGCCGCACGCAGTCGATCAATGCGACCTTCAGCGAAGCGATGGATGCTGCAACCATCGATGCGACGACCTTCAAGGTGACCAGCGGCGGCACGGCGGTGACCGGCACGGTGAGCTACGACGCGGTCAGCGGCATCGCCAGCTTCTCGCCTTCGGCGGCATCCGGCTTCGCGGCCAATACCGCGTTCGTGGTGACCATCGTGTCGGGTAGCGCGGGCGTCAAGGACCTCGCCGGCAACGCGCTCGTCGCCGACCGCACGTCCACCTTCACGACCGGCGCGCAGACCTGCATCACGCCGGTCGACCTGCAGACCATCGCAGGCTTCGGCGCCTTCGGCGGCGCAGCCGGCGTGACCAACCAGGGCATCAACACGGTCGTCAACGGCGACCTGGGCAGCACCGCAGCGTGCACGCTCATGACCGGCTTCCACGACGCGTCCAACGGCTACACCGAGACACCGCTGAACATCGGCGGCGTGAACGGCACCGTGTATTGCGCGCCGCCCGCTCCAGGCACCACGCAGACGCTGGCGATCGCGACGCAGGCCCGCGCCGATGCGGTCACCGCGTACACGACGCTCGCGGCCATGCCGGCCGGCAGCGATCCGGGCGCCGGCCAGCTCGGTGGCCTGGTGCTGCTGCCTGCGGTCTACACCTCGGCGGGTGGCACCTTCGCCATCACCACCGGCGACCTGACGCTGGATGCGCAGGGCGACATCGGCGCCACCTGGGTTTTCCAGAGTTCCGCGGCGCTCACCGTCGGACTGCCTGCGATTCCGCGCCGCGTCTTCCTCATCAACGGCGCCCGTGCCGCCAACGTGTTCTGGCAGGTCGGTGCCGCCGCGCGCATCGAAGACGGCAGCAGCATGGTCGGCACGATCCTCGCGCCGGCCGGTGTGACCATCTCGACCGCGGGCCAGACCCTGCAGACCACGTTGACGGGGCGCGCCATCGGGCTGACCGCGTCGGTGACGATGGTCAACACCACGATCGTCGCGCCATGAGGACTGCCCGCATGCCTTCCTCCCAACCCCTCGATCACCGAAAGAACCCGATGAATCAGAAGTCCATGCTGCGCCTGCTGGTCCTCGGCGGCCTTGCACCGCTGGCCGTGTCCGCGGTGCACGCGCAAAGCCAGGACAGCGGCCCTGGCTACTACTACGGCGGCCTGTCGGTCGGGCAATCGACGTCGCGCATCGACGACGAGCGCATCACCGCGAACCTGGCGACTGCGGGACTGGCGACCACGTCGATGTCGCTGGACGAGCGCGACACCGCCTTCAAGGTGTTCGGCGGCTACCAGTTCAACCGGAACTGGGCGCTCGAAGCCGGCTACTTCAACCTCGGAAAGTTCGGCTACACGTCGACCACCTCTCCCGCGGGCACGCTGCACGGCCAGATCAAGCTGCAAGGCTTCAACCTGGACGTGGTCGGCACGCTCCCGCTCAGCGAACGCTTCTCGGCGATCGGCCGCGTCGGCGTGCAGGTCGCCGATGCGCGCGACTCGTTCACCGGCACCGGCGCGGTCCAGGTGCTCAGTCCGAACCCGAGCAAGCGCGATACCAACTACAAGCTCGGCATCGGCCTGCAGTACGCCTTCAGCCCGTCACTGCTGCTGAGGGCTGAAGCCGAGCGCTATCGAATCAACGATGCAGTGGGCAACCGGGGCGACATCAACATGTTCTCGGTCAGCCTGATCATCCCGTTCGGGCGCATGCCCGAATCGACGCCGAGGCCGGTCGCCATGTCGACCTACGTCGCGCCGGCACCTGCTGCGGCCGTGGTCGCACCAGCGCCCGCGTTGCCGATGGCTGCGCCGCCACCGCCGCGCCGCGTGTCGTTCGGCGCCGACTCCCTGTTCGGATTCGACCAGTCGACCTTGCGGACCGAGGGCCGGACCGCGCTCGACAAGTTCAGGCTCGAACTCGACGCGACCACGTACGAGACGATTCGCGTCGAGGGCCACACCGACCGGCTGGGCACGGCCCGCTACAACCAGTCGCTGTCGCAGCGGCGGGCAGATGCCGTCAAGGCCTATCTGCTCGGTCGCGGTGGCATCGACGCGGCCCGGATCTCTGCCGTCGGCCGGGGCGAATCGATGCCTGTGACGAAGCCCGCCGACTGCCCCGGGGCGGCACCCACGGCTGCGTTGATCGCCTGCCTGCAGCCGGACCGCCGGGTCGAGGTCGAAGTCAGCGGAACGCAGTCCGGCGGCCGGACGCGCTGAGTCCGCGTCGGCGTCGGACCTTGTCCTGCACCGCACGGCACTGCACCGCACGGCGCAGTGCGGCGCAGTGCGGCGCAGTGCGGCGCCGTAACGTCAACCGCGCTGCACCCGCAGCATCCCTTCCTGCATCGTCGACGCGAGCAACCGGCCGCCTCGATCGAACAGGCTGCCGCGGCACAGCACCCGCGCGTTGCCGCCCACTGGCGAGTCGATCGCATGCAGCAGCCAGTCGTCGAGCCGGCCATCACGGTGGAACCACATCGCATGGTCGAGGCTGGCGGCGCGCATGCCGGGCTGCATCAGGCCCAGGCCGTGCGGGCGAAAGGCCGCGGGCAGCAGGCCGTTGTCCGAAACGTAGGCCAGCAGCGCGCGGTGCAGCGCGGGGTCGTCCGGCAGCGGCGCCACGGCCCGCACCCAGATCGCTGAATTGGCCGGGCAGGGCAGCGGATCGAGCAGGTCGACCGGCGACACCGGGCGGTAGTCGATCGCTTGCGGCTGCATGCTCTCTGCACGCCAGTAGGCAGGCAAGCGCTCCCCAAGTGCGAGGCGCTGTTCACGCTCGCTCTGCAGTCCTTCGGGGCCGGGCGTTGGCGGCGGCGTGGCGATCTGATGCTCGACGCCTTCGGCCGGTGTCTGGAACGACGCACTCATCTCGAACACCACGCGCCCGTTCTGCCGCGCGATCACGCGCCGCCCGCTGAAGCTGCGGCCGTCGCGCACGCGTTCGACCGTGTAGTCGATCGGTGCCGGTCGCACGCCCAGCAGAAAGTAGGCGTGCATGGAATGCGCGGCCCGGTCGGCGTCGACCGTGTGGCTCGCCGCCATCAGCGACTGGCCGAGCAACTGGCCACCGAACACGGCCGGCCAGCCCAGGTCTTCGCTTTCGCCGACGAAGCGGTCGTCGCAGGTGGGCGTGAGCCGCATCAGCGCGCAGAGGCGGTCGACCAGCGCTCGAGGCGACACGTCTGGCACGCCTGGCACTTCCTGCACTGCCGACACCTGCGCACTCACGCGAAGTGGCATGCCACGCCGTGCACGTCGCCGCGCAGCACCGGCGCTTCTTCACGGCAGCGCGCCTGCACCTTCGGGCAGCGCGAGGCGAAGCGGCATTCGTTCGGGTTCGGATTGACCGGGCTGCGCGGCTCGCCTTCGAGGTGCTGGCGCCCGCCGGGTTCGCCGCGCTCGCGGTGCAGCGTGATGCGCGGCATCGACGCCGCCAGCGCCTGCGTGTAGGGGTGCCGCGGCGCCGCGAACACATCCTGCGCCGGGCCGGTCTCGGCGATCTTGCCGAGGTACATCACCATCACGCGGTTCGCGAGCAACTGCATCACCTTCAGGTCGTGGCTCACGAAGATGTAGGCCAGCCCGAGTTCGTCGCGCAGCCGGGCGAGGGTCTTCAGCACCACCGACTGCACCGACACGTCGAGTGCCGAAGTCGGTTCGTCGAGGATCACGATGCGCGGCTCCATCACGATCGCGCGGGCGATGCCGACGCGCGCCTTCTGGCCGCCAGACAACTGGTGCGGCCGGCGCGCCAGCAGCTCCAGCGGCAGTCCGACGCGCTCCGCCGCGCGCTCGACCAGCGCCTGCAGGTCGCGCTGCATCTGCGGGCTGCCGAGCCGCTTGACCGGGTCGGCGATGCTCTGGAAGGCCGTATGCAGCGGGTTCAGGCTGTCCGTCGGGTCCTGGAAGACCATCTGGATGCGCGGCCTGTCGGGGTGGCGCGCGAAGGCGCCGGCCTTGATGCCGGCCAGGTCGCGGCCTTCGAAGACGATCTCGCCCGAGGCCGGCTCCAGCAGCCGCGCGACCAGCCGTACCAGCGTCGATTTGCCGCAGCCCGACTCGCCGACCACGCCGAGCACTTCGCCCGCTTCGAGCGAGAAGGACACGTCGTCGACCGCCACCAGCCGGTCCTTCGCGCCGATCGCGAAGGACTTGTTCAATCGACGGACTTCAAGCAGCTTGGGCATCTTCTCGGACCAGAGGGTAAAGGCATTTGACGTCGTGGCCGAGGCCGAGCGATACGGAGGCGACAGGGCCGCGGCAGTCCGGCTGCGCCCGCTCGCAGCGCGCCACGAAGCGGCAGCCGGGCAGCGCATCGCTGCGCAGGTCGGGCAGGCTGCCGCGCAGCGTGACGAGCGCGTCGATGCTGTCGGCCGCGTCGGGAATGGCGCGCAGCAGACCGCTGGAATACGGGTGCGCGGGATGGCTGAAGAACACGTCGCGCGGCGCCGATTCGACGACGTGGCCGGCATGCATCACGACCACGCGGTCGCAGTACTCGCTGGCCAGCGCGAGGTCGTGCGTGACCAGCAGCATCGCCAGGCCGCGCTCGCGCGAGAGCTCGGTCAGCAGGTCCATCACGGCCGACTGGGTGGTCACGTCGAGGCCGGTGGTGGGCTCGTCCGCGATGATCATGTCGGGCCGGCAGGCGAGCGCCGCCGCGATCATGATGCGCTGGCACATGCCGCCCGACAGCTCGTACGGATAGGCCTGCAGCCGGCGTTCGGGGTCGGTGATGCGCACCTGCCGCAGCAGTTCGAGCATGCGCTCGCGCACGTCGGCGTCGGTCATGTTGGTGCGCGCGTGGGCACGAATGACGTCGGTCAGCGTGGCCGCCACGGTCTGTATCGGGTTGAGCGCGCTGCGTGCGCTCTGGAAGATCATCGCGATGCGGTTGCCGCGGATCTGCCGCAGGTCGCGCTCCGACGCGCCGACCAGTTCCATGCCGTCGAAGCGGATCGAGCCGCCACGCACCTTGGCGGCTGCATCGAGGATGCCCATGATCGCGAAGGCCGAGACCGACTTGCCGGAGCCGCTCTCGCCGACCAGCGCGACGACTTCGCCGCGGCGCACCGACAGCGTGACCTGGTCGAGTGCATGGACGGTGCCCGAGCGCGTCTCGAAGTCGACGGTGAGCCGGTCGACGTCGAGCAGCGCCGCCGGCGAAGCGGGGGAAGAAGCTTGGGGGAGTGTGTTGGCCATCAGGTACGACGTTTCGGATCGAGCATGTCGCGCAGACCGTCGCCCAGCAGGTTGAAGCAGAACACCGAGAACATCAGCGCCAGGCCGGGATAGACCACGACCCACCATTCGCCCGACATCATCGAGCTGGCGCCGTCGGCCACCATGATTCCCCACTCCGGCGTGGGCGCCTGCACGCCGAGCCCGATATACGACAGGCCGGCCGCGTTGAGGATCGCCCAGCCGAGGTTGAGCGACATCTGGATCGTGATCGGCGGCATGCAGTTCGGGATGAGCTGGCGGAACAGCAGCGATGCATGGCCGTTGCCGCTGATGCGCGCGGCCTCGATGAAGCCGGCGTCGCGCCGCACGTTGACTTCGGCACGCATCAGCCGCAGGTAGAAGGGCACGTTGACGATGGCGGTGGCCAGCACCACGTTCTGCACCGAGTTGCCGAGCGCGGCCACCAGGCCCATCGCCAGCACGAACAGCGGAAAGGCCATCAGCACGTCGGTGCCGCGGCCGATGATGCGGTCGAACCAGCCGCCGGTGTAGCCGGCGACCGCGCCGATGAGCACGCCGACGACGGCCGACATCAGCACCGCCGACACCGAGATCGCGATGTCCAGCCGGGTCGCGGCGATCACGCGCGACAGGATGTCGCGGCCGAGCTGGTCGGTGCCGAACCAGTGCGCCATGCTCGGCGCCTGCAGCGAGGCATAGGCGTCGGTCTTCAGCGGGTCGTACGGCGTCAGCCAGGGGCCGAACACGGCCAGCACCAGCAGCAGCAGCACGCCGGCGCCCGACAGCAGCGTGACCGGGTTCTGTCGCAACAGGTACCAGGCGTCGCGCAGGGTCTGCTTCATGCCTCGACCTTCACGCGCGGGTCGACCAGCGAATAGGCGATGTCGATCACCATGTTGATGAGCACGAACAGCACGCCGACGACCAGGATGTAGCCCTGCACCGGCGCGTAGTCGAGCGACACCAGCGCGTCGAGCGCATACGAGCCGACGCCGGGCCAGGAGAACACCTTCTCGACCATCACGTTGGCACCGAGCATCGTCGACATCACCATGCCGAGCGTGGTGATCACCGGCAGCAGCGCGTTGCGCAACGTGTAGCGCAGCAGCACGCGGTGCTGGCCGATGCCGAAGGCGCGCGCGGCGCGCACGAACTCGCTGGAGATGACGCCCAACATCGAGGCGCGCGTCATGCGGGCGATCGGTGCCAGCGCGAAGATGGCCATCGACAGCGCGGGCAGCACGATCTGCGCCGCGGCGATGCGCCACGTCTCCCAGTCGCCGGCCGCGGGTGCGTCGAACAGCAGCATGCCGGTGATGCGCGGCGGCACGCTCATGCCGGCGGGCAGCCGGCCGATCGGCTCCGGTGCCCAGCCGAGCAGGTAGAAGAAGAAAAGGATCAACAGCAATCCGAAGAAGAAGGTGGGGACGGCCGAGCCGACCGAGGTGACCAGCCGGCACAGGTGGTCGATCCAGGAGCCTTGGCGCAGCGCGGCCATGACACCCAGCGGCACTGCGATGCCGCAGCCGATCACGAAGGCGACGAGCGCCAGTTCGAGCGTCGCGGGCAGACGCTCGGCCAGGTCCCTGGCCACCGGCTGGCCCGATACCAGCGAGATGCCCAGCTCGCCCTTGGTCAGCCCCTGGAGATACACCAGGAACTGCTGCGGCAGGCTCTTGTCGAGGCCGAGCTGCTGGCGCAGCATCTCGACCTCGGCCTTGCCCGCATTCGGGCTGCTGGAGAAGAAGGCAGCCGGATCGCCCGGCAAAACGCGCACCAGCACGAAGGTGAGCACGATCACCCCGAACAGGATCGGCAGCGCGGAAAGTACGCGACCGCCGATGAGCCGGGCGCTGGCAAAGCGTTTCGACATGGACGATTTCAACCCTTGATCAACCGTGAATCAACCATTCGTGAGCGGGCGGAATTCCAGCTGGCGGTGGTACATGTATTCGTAGCCACCCAGCTTCGGTCCGAAGGCCACGTCCAGGAACGGCGACCACAGCAGCACGATCGGCACTTCGGTCATGGCGAGCGTGATCATCTTCTTGACCAGCGCCTCGTACTTGGCCTTGTCGCCCTCGAAGCGCGCCTGCTTGACCGCCTCGATCATCTCGGGGTTCTTGTAGCTGCCGTAGTTCCAGCGGCTGTCGCCCTGGTAGAACACGCGGAAGAAGTAGTCCGGGTCGTTGAGCCACGCGCCCGACTGCTCGAAGAAGAAGGCGAGCTCCTTGTTCTGCAGCATCGAGCCCAGCTGGCCGCTCGGCACCTTGTTGATGTTGACCTTGATGCCGATCTTGGCGAGCGACTCCTGCAGCAGCACCGCGATCGGCTCGGCCGTGGCGGCCTGCGCCATGTCGAACGAGAAAGTGGTCTCGAAGCCATCGGCCATGCCGGCCTCGGCCAGGTAGCGCTTGGCCTTCGCCAGGTCGGTGTCGTAGGGCAGCGGCGTCGGCCACTGGGTGGTCTTGGCTTCCTGCTCCTTGCCGCCGTACAGCGGCAGGCCGCGCTTGTAGATCACGTTGTCGAACATCGCCTGGTAGGGCACGGCGTGCGCGATGGCGCGGCGCACGTTGATGTTGTCGAACGGCTTCATCTGGTTGTTCATGCCCAGGAACTGGAAGCCGTTGGTCCATGGCACGCCGGAGATCTTCACCTTCTTGCCGGCGAGCATGTTCGACACGTCGCGCGGTGGCAGGTCGAGCACGATGTCGGCGCTGCCGCGTTCGGCTGCCGCACGGCGGCTCGCGCCCGCGGGCACCACCTGGTAGATGATGCGGTCGACCGCGGGCAGCTTGCCGCCGGTCCACTTGTCGAAGCGCTTGAAGATGATTTCCTGTCCGACCTTGTACGACTCGACCTGGAACGGGCCGCTGGCTGCCGTGTTGCTCTTGAGCCAGTCGGCGGCCCACGGGTCCGCGGCGGTCGCGTTGGCCTTGGCGAGCTTCGAGTTGATGATGGCCGGGAACAGCACCGCCAGGTTCGGCAGCGTGAAGCGGTCGGCCTGCTCGGTCACCACGCGCAGCGTGTGGTCGTCGACCACGACGAACTGCTCGGGCTTGGTCATCGAGCCGGTGGCGAGCTGGCTGCGCGATGCCGGCATGGCCAGCGCGCGGTCCAGCGACCACTTGACGTCTGCCGAGGTGATCGGCGTGCCGTCGTGGAACACCGCGTTCTTGCGCAGCACGAAGGTGATGGTCTTGCCGTCGGGCGACACGCTGAAGCTCTCCGCGAGCTGCGGAACGACCTTGTAGTAGTCGTACATCTCCGTGCCGTCCTCGAGCTTCTTGCTGCCGAAGGTGACGAGGCGGTCGTACACGTTCCAGGTCACGTTGATCGAGTAGCGGTTGAAGCCGGAACCCGCCGGATCGAGCGTGTTCGGCCCGGCTTCCGCAAGGATGCGGATCATGCTTTTCGTGCCTTGCGCAAAGGCGCTGTCCATGGCCAGAAGGTCAACCAGCAGCGGCGCAGCCATCAGCGCGCCCGATTTTTTGAGGAAGGTACGACGACTCATGTGGAAGGGTTCCGTGAAGTGAGGTGGAGGTGCAGGGGTGAGGAAAAACGAGGAGGTTTTTGTCTCAGAAGCCGACGTTGCTCGCACCCTTGAGGTCGAGCATCTTTCGTGCCTCTTCGGGCGTGGCGATTTCGATCGAGAGCGACTCGAGCACGGCGCGGATCTTCGCGACCTGCTCGGCGTTCGAGGCGGCCAGCTTGCCGCGGCCGATGTAGAGGCTGTCTTCGAGGCCGACGCGCACGCTGCCGCCCATGATGGCGCCCATCGAGGCGAGCGGGATCTGGTGCTTGCCGGCGGCCATGACCGAGAACACGTAGTCGTCGCCGAACAGGCGGTCGGCCGTGGCCTTCATGTGCAGCAGGTGTTCGGGGTGCGCGCCGATGCCGCCCTTGATGCCCAGGATCAGCTGGATGAACAGCGGCGCCTTGGCCAGGCCCTTGTCGACGAAGTGCGCAAGCGAATACAGGTGGCCGACGTCATAGCACTCGAACTCGAAGCGCGCGCCATGGCCTTCGCCGAGCTGCCGCAGGATGCCTTCGATGTCGCGGAAGGTGTTGCGGAAGATCACGTCGTCGCTGCCGGCCACGTAGTCGCGTTCCCAGTCGTACTTCCAGGTGTCGTACTTCTCCGCCATCTGCGAGTAGACGAAGTTCATCGACCCCAGGTTGAGCGAGCACAGCTCGGGCTTGGCCGCCAGCGGCGCGGCCAGCCGGTCCTGCAGCGACATGCGGGTGCTGCCGCCGGTGGTGATGTTGATGACCGCGTCGCAGCGTTCCTTGATGGCGGGCAGGAACTGCTGGTAGACCGCCGGGTCGGGCGTCGGGCGGCCGTCGATCGGGTCACGTGCGTGCAGGTGGATGATGGCCGCGCCGGCCTTGCAGGCTTCGACGCTGGCCTCGGCGATCTCGGCCGGCGTGACCGGCAGCGCCGGCGACATGGTGGGCGTGTGGACGGCGCCGGTGACGGCGCACGAGATGATGGTTTTGTTCGGTGTCTTGCGCATGCGGTTTCTCGGTGTGTTGTCTGTGTGTTGTGGTGGGGTTTGAGGGGTCAGGAGGCTGTGGCCGGCGGTGCGTCCTGCAGGCTGCGCCAGTCGATCTTGTTGCTGCCGCTGCGGGGCAGCGCGCTGGCGAACTCGACGATGCGCGGCGCCTTGTAGCTGGCCATCGTGGCGCGCGCCCAGTCGATCAGGCCTTGCGCATCGACGCTGCCCTGCGCGTGGTCGTGCAGCACGACGAAGGCCTTCACGGTCTCGCCGCGGCGCTCGTCGCGCGCGGCCACCACGCAGCATTCGCGGATGGCGGGGTGCTCGTACATCATGGCTTCGACCTCGGCCGGCCAGACCTTGAAGCCGCTCGCATTGATCATTCGCTTGATGCGGTCGACCGCGAAGAAATAGCCTTCGTCGTCGCGCCGGCCCATGTCGCCGGTGCGCAGGAAGCGCTTGCCGTCGATGGTGATGAAGGCCTCTGCGTCGGCATCGGGCCGGTTCCAGTAGCTGCGCAGCACCTGCGGCCCGCTCACGATGATTTCGCCGACTTCATTTGCCGGCAGCTCGGCCAGCGTGGTGGGGTCGATCACGCGCGCATCTGTGTCGAAGATCGCAATGCCCAGGCACTGGCGCTTCGGGTGTGCAGGTGGATTGATGTGCGTCGGCGACATCGTCTCGGTCATGCCGTAGCCCTCGCAGAACTCGAGGCCGAAACGCTCGCGCAGCTGTGCGGCGACGGCCTGCGGCATCGCTGCGCCGCCGCCGGTCAGGGTGCGCAGCGCCGCGAAGGAGCGCTCGCTGAAATTCGGGCTGGCCATCACGTCCACCACCATGGTCGGCGCGGCATTCCAGAAGGTCACGCCGAAGTCCTCGAACAGCTGGGGCACCAGGTCGCGGTCCCAGCGCGCCATCACCAGCATCGCCGAGCCTGCGTAGATGCCCGCGTTCATCGAGCCCTGCATGCCTGCGACATGGAACAGCGGCTGCACCGCGGTCACGACGCTGTCGGGCGTCATGCCGTACCAGACGGCCTGCGCCACCGCGGTGAACATCACGCTGCGGTGCGTGTGAACGCAACCCTTCGGATGGCCGGTGGTGCCGGAGGTATACGGCTGCAGGCAGACGTCGTCCGGCTGCGCGAGATGGGGCAGCGGTGCTTGCACGGTCTGCACCGCGTCGGTCCATGCGTGCAGACCGGAAAGGGTGGCGGCGGCAGGCAGTGCGATCGGTGCGGCCGCGACGACCTCGGGCAGCGCATAGCCGCAGTCGGCCGGAACCAGGTCGCCGTAACGTGCGACCACCAGATGGTCGAGCACGTCGCCGTGCAGCGCGACGAAGCGTTCGAGCAGCTCGGCGCCGATCAGCGCGACACGCGCGCCACTGTCTTCTGCCAGGTAGCGCAGCTCGCGCGCCATGTTCATCGGGTTCACCGGCACCACGACCGCATCGGCGCGCAGGATCGCGTAGTACGACGCGATGTACTGCGGGCTGTTCTGCATGTCGAGCAGCACGCGGTCGCCGCGCTTCACACCGCAGGCATGCTGCAGGTGGGCGCACAGCCGGTCGACGCGGTCCTTCAGTTCGGCATAGCGCAGCAGGCCGCCGTAGAAGATGGTCGCGACTGCGTCAGGCCGCTCGGCGGCGATCGCCTCGAGGTTGGCGTAGACGCTGCGCTCCGGACAGGCGAGGTGCGTCGGCAGGCCTTCCGGCCAGCGCGGTGAGGGCGTCATCTCGTCAGGCCGCAACGGCAGCGCCGTAGCCGCCGCCGCCCGGCGTTTCGACGATCACCAGGTCGCCGGCCTGCAGCGCGACGTTCTCCTTGCCGACCAGCGAGCGGTCGGGTTGGCCTTCGCGGCGCAGGCGCACCCGCATCGTCTTGCCGTCCTCGCCACCCAGCATGCCGTAAGGCGCGATCACCGCGCGCTCGAACATGGTGGTCAGCGTCATCTGGTCGCCGAGCACGCGGTAGCTGCGCACCATGCCGTCGCCGCCGCGGTGGCGTCCGGCGCCGCCCGAGCCTTCGCGCAGCGACTGCTCTTCGACGCGCAAGCCGTATTCCGACTCGATCATCTCGACCGGCGTGTTCATCACGTTGGTCAGGTGCACCCGCACCACCGGCATGCCGTCGCGGTCGGTGCGCGCGCCTTCGCCGCCGCCATGCGTCTCGTAGAAGGTCGCCCATTTGCCGTCGGGCCGCGGGCCGCTGATGATCAGCAGGCCGGCCGAGGTGTTGCCGCCGGCGGTCAGCCGTTCTGCCGCGATCGGCTCCAGCGCGCGAAAGATCGCGTCGACCGCGCGCTGCGAGGTCTCGTGGTTGCCGCCGACCACCGGCTTGTCGGAACCCGGGTCGAAGATCGAGCCGGGCCGGGTGACGATGGTCATCGGGCGGTAGGCACCGCCGTTCGGCTGGATCTGCTTGGGAGACAGTGCGCGGATCGCATAGAACACCGCCGAGCCCGCGATGAAGGACGTGGTGTTCAGCGGCCCGGCGATCGCGTCGTCCGACTCCGAGAAGTCGAAGCTCGCGGTGTCGCCGGTCTTGCGGATGCGCACCCGCACGCCGACCGGTGCGTTGCCCGGGCCGCCGTCGTCGAGGAAGTCCTCGCCGAAGAATTCGCCGTCGGGCATCGAGCGCAGCAGGTCGCGCATCTGTTCTTCCGACAGGTCGTGCAGCGCGGCCAGCGATTGCTGGAACACGTCGAGCCCGTGCTTGCCGATGATTTCCTGGATGCGCCGGCCGGCCACGCGGGTGGCGGCGGCCTGCGCCAGGATGTCGCCTTCGCGTTCCTGCGGGCCGCGCACGTTGGCGGTCACGAAGTCCATCTTCTCGCGGTCCGGTTCGTCGTTCGCGAACAGCCGAAGCGGGCTGATGCGCAGCCCTTCCATCCAGGCGTCGGTGGCTGCCGCGTAGTAGCTGCCGGCCGATGCGCCGCCGATGTCGGCCCAGTGCGCGAGCGACACCGAGAAGCAGACCAGCGTGCCCTTCCAGTAGATCGGGCGGATCGCCTTCACGTCGGGCAGATGGTTGCCGCCGATCTCGGGCAGGTTGACGAACCAGATGTCGCCATCGGCCAGCCGGCTGGCGGGCACGCGCTTCAGGAATTCCTTGACGGTGTAGCTCATGACGCCCAGGTGCACCGGCACGTCATGGCCCTGCGCGGTCAGCTCGCCCTGCGCGTCGGTGATGGCGGACGACAGGTCGCCGGCCTCGCGCAGCAGCGGCGAGCGCGCGGAGCGCATCACGACCAGGGACATCTCCTCGGCGGCCGAGGTCAGGGCGTTGCGGATCACCTCGACGGTGAAGGGATCGACTTTGGGTTCTTGCATTTCAGACCTCGATGTGCAGGTGGCCGTGGGCGTCGGCAGTGAGCGAGCTGCCGGGCGGGATCACGACGGTGGACCAGGCGTCCTCGACGATGCAGGGGCCGGCGACGGCGACGCCGATCGGCAGCGTCTTGCGGTCGTGGCGCGGCGTGGCGATGGCGCCTTCCGGGCCGAACACGCACTCGCTCACCTTGAGCGGCGCGGGCACCGTGGTGCCGGTCGATGTCGCGATGGCGGCAGGGCTGGGCGCCTGGCGCGCGATCATTTCGATGCGCAGGCTTTCGATCAGGAAGGGCTCGTCGGTCGCGTAGCCGTACTGGCGTTCGTGCGTCTCGCGGAACAGGCGGCCGAGTTCGTCCATCGACACCGGCCAGGTGTAGCCCACCTCGACCGCAACGCTCTGGCCGACATAGCGGATCAGCGCCTTCTCGGCGATGCGCGTGCCTTCGGGCAGAACCTGCGCTTTGGCCAGCGATGCGGCGCCGTCGGCGATCAATGCGTCGCGGGCCTGGCCGAGGCGCAGCAGGTCGGCCTCGCCGTTGCCCAGGCGCACCGTCTTCTGGCGCATCACCGACATCGGCGCGGTCACGCAGCCGTAGGCCGAGAAGCCGCTGGAGAACGCGGGCACGATGACCTTGTCGATGCCGACATCGCGGGCCAGCGACACGGCATGGATCGGGCCGGCGCCGCCGAAGGCGATCAGCGTGGTCTCGCGCACGTCGATGCCTTTTTCGATCGTGACCTTGCGCATCGCGCGGGCCATCGTCGAGTTGGCGACGCGCAGCACGCCGAGCGCGAAGCCGCGCGTGCTTTCGCCGAGCTGTGCGGCCATCGGCTGCATCGCGGCATCGGCCAGGGCCGGGTCGACACGGATCTCGCCGCCGAGCGCGCGCTCGGGGTCGATGTAGCCGAGCAGCACGTTGACGTCGGCGATGGTCGGGCGCGTGCCGCCGCGGCCGTAGCTCACCGGGCCCGGGTCGGAGCCGGCGCTCTCGGGGCCGATCGACAGCAGGCTGCCGACGATCTTCACGATCGAGCCACCGCCCGCACCGACCGACTCGACCGCCACCATCGGCTGGCGGATCGGCCGGCCGCCGAGGCTGCGGCTGTTCGACACTTCGGCCGCGCCGTCGGACACCAGGCAGACGTCGGTGGTCGTGCCGCCCATGTCGAAGCCCAGGCCGTACGGAATACCGAGCGTGCGGCAGACCGCCGCAGTGGCGGCGGCGCCGGCGGCCGGGCCCGACAGTGCGAGCGTCAGCGGATGGGTGCGCAGCGTTTCCGGCGCGGCCATGCCGCCGGCCGAATGGAACAGGCCGACGTTGGTGGTCGACGGCACCGCGGCCGACAGCTTGTCGAGGTACGCGGATGCGCTCGGCATCACGGCTGCGTTGAGCACGGTCGACACGGTGCGCTCGTACTCGCGCGCTTCGGGCGACACCTCGTGCGAGGTGCTGACGAAGCTGCAGACCTTGCGCAGCGCCTCGCCCAGGCGCACTTCATGCGCCGGGTTGATGTACGCATGCAGCAGGCACACCGCCACCGCCTGCACGTCGGCGGCCTGCACCCAGGCCACGATGCGCGCGATCTCTGCGTCGTCCAGCGACAACGAGACCTCGCCGGTGTGGGTGATGCGTTCGGCCACGCCGCAACACAGTGCACGCGGCACGTCGGGCGTCGGCCGCGGTGCGGCTTCCAGGCTGTAGAGGTGCCGGCGGCTGGCGCGCGCGACCTGCAGCACGTCTTCGAAGCCTTGCGTGGTGATGAGCGCGACGCGCGCGAGCTTGCCCTCGACCAGGCTGTTGGTCACCATCGTGGTGCCATGCATCAGGTCGGACACTTCGCTCCATTCGAGGCCGACCGTCTTCAGTGCGTTCTGCAGGCCGGCGAGCGGGTCGCGCGGCACGGTCAGCGTCTTGCCGTCGCGCACCGCGCCAGAGCTGTGGATGGCGACGACGTCGGTGAAGGTGCCGCCGATGTCGACGCCGACTTTCCATTGGGACATGGGTTTCCTTGGGTGTTGGGTGCTTGTGTGATCAGCGCGCGCCGGTGACCGGCGACAGCACCTGGCGCAGCGACGTGGCCAGCAGGTCGACCATCTGGTCGATCTCGGCGCGGGAGATGGTGTAGGGCGGCGACAGCAGCACGTGGTCGCCGCGGTAGCCGTCGGCGGTGCCGGCGGATGGGTAGCACAGCAGGCCGAGTTCGTAGGCGGCGTCGCGGATCTTCTTGGACAGCAGCAGCTCGGGCGCGAAGGGTTCCTTGGTCGCGCGGTCCTTCACCAGCTCGATCGCCACGAACATGCCGCGGCCGCGGATGTCGCCGATGTGCGGGTGCTCGCCGAAGGCATTCACCAGCGCCTGCTTGAGGTAGTCGCCATCGGTCGCGCACTTGGCGACCAGGCCATCGCGCTCGATGATCTTCTGCACCGCCAGGCCGGCCGCACAGGCCGCCGTGTGGCCGGAGTAGGTGTGGCCCGACGTGCCGACCGTGCCGAAGCGCTCGGTGATGGTTTCGTACACGTGGTCGGTGAGGATCACCGCGCCCAGCGGCGCATAGCCGCCGGCCAGGCCCTTGGCGGTGTACATCACGTCGGGCTCGACGCCGTCGTGTGCCAGTGCGCGCCAGGTGCCGCTGCGGCCGACGCCGCACATCACCTCGTCCGCGATCATCAGCACGCCATAGCGGCGGCAGACCTCCTGGATGCGCTTCGCATAGCCGGCCGGCGCGGGCACCGCACCACCGGCGGCGCCGACGATCGGTTCGAAGAAGAAGGCCGCGACCCGCTCCGCGCCGATGCGCAGGATCTCGCGTTCCAGTTCGGCCGCGAGCCAGACCGACAGCGCTTCTTCACCCATTGCCTGGTCGGCGCCGGCGGGCGGGCGGTAGGCGTTGGCGGGCGACACGTGCGTGACCGGCATCAGCGCCGACACGAAGGGCCGGCGGCGTGCCGGATGGCCCGACAGCGCCAGCGCGCCCATCGTGTAGCCGTGCCATGACTGGCGGCGCGAGATGAACTGCGTGCGTCCAGAGCAGCCGCGCGCCATCTGGTAGTGCAGCGCGACCTTGATCGCGGTCTCGGTGGCTTCCGAGCCGCCGGAGCCGAACATCACGCGGTTCAGCGTGCCGCCGGCCTGGCGCGTGACGATCTCGGCCAGGCCTTCGATCGCGTCGCTGCTGAAGTCCGAGGTGTAGCCGAACTGCAGGTTGTCGTACTGCGCCTTGATGGCCTCGATCACCTCGCGATTGCCGTGGCCGACGCAGAACAGCGCAGGGCCGGCCGAGCCGTCGAGGTAGCGCTTGCCGGTCTCGTCGATGACGAAGACGCCTTCGCCCTTGACGGCGCGTGGCAGCTTCTGGCCGCGCTGGTGGGTGTTGAGCCAGAGATGCTGATCGGTGGGAGTCAATGAAGTTCCAGACATTGGTGATCTTTGATCAAATATTTAATAGGCAAAAAAAAGCAGGCCCTCAGGCCGGCGATGCAGATGCGGTGGAACGGCGGGCGCCTTTGTTCATGGCCTTGCCGGTAGCAAGGAGCGCGCCACCGTCGATGGTGAAGTTGAACGCTTCCTTGATCTCTTCGGCCGCCGCGGCGATGTCCTGTTCGAACGCGCGGCGCGCGGTGTCGCCGTCGCGGCGCGCCAGCGCGTCGATTGCGAGCTGGTGGTTGTCGGAGCTGCTCTCGAACTCGCGGTCGTTCAGCGCATAGCGGATCAGCGGGCCGACGCGCAGCCACAGGCGCTCGACCAGGCTCATGTAGATCTCGGAGCGGGCCGCGCGGTACACGGTGAAATGGAACTCGCGGTTCATGCGCAGGTAGGTGTCGAGGTCGCGCTGCGACGCAAGGCCGGCCATCTTCTTCTCCAGCTCGCGCAGCGTCTGCAGATCGGCGTCGCCGATGCGGGTGGCGGCGCGCTCGGCCAGCAGGCCTTCGGCGTGCTTGCGCAGCGTGGTGATCTCGTCGAAGGCGCCGTGCGACAGCACCGGAACCATCACCGTGCGGTTCGGCATCATCTGGATCGCCTCTTCGGCCACCAGCTGGCGCAGCGCTTCGCGCACGGGCATGGCGCTGGTTTCCATCTGCTCGGCCAGCGCCATGATGGTGATGCTCTGCCCGGGCGCGAAGGCGCCGCTCCAGACGCCTTCGCGCAGCGCCAGATAGATCTGGTCGCGCAGGCTGCCACGTTGGGGTTTGTCGATCTTCACGGTCATGAATGGGGCTTTGCGCTGGCCTTGCCGCCGCAATATCGCGGCGTTTCGATGGGCTGGAATCTATCACAGATTAATCTTGTATCTTTGATCAAAGATCATGAGAATCGCCGTCTTGTGCAATTCATGAGCAGGGAATGAGCTATGGCGGATGAAGCTTTCGTGCTGGACGCGGTCCGGACCCCGCGGGGCAAGGGCCGCGCGGGCGGCGCGCTTCAGGAAGTGAAACCGGTGACGCTGCTCACCGGCTTGATGAGCGCGCTGCAGGCCCGCACGTCGCTGGACACGGCACTGGTCGAAGACGTGGTGCTGGGCTGCGTGTCGCCGGTGGGCGAGCAGGGCGCCGACATCGCGAAGACCGCGGCGCTGGTCGCGGGCTGGGACTGGAATGCGGCCGGCGTGCAGATCAACCGCTTCTGTGCCTCCGGCCTGGAGGCGGTGAACCTCGCGGCGCAGAAGGTGCGTTCGGGCTGGGAGTCGCTGATCGTGGCCGGCGGTGTCGAGTCGATGTCGCGCGTGCCGATGTTCGCGGACGGCGGCGCCTGGCAGTTCGACCCCGAGTTCAGCCTGGCGACCGACTATGTGCCGCAAGGCATCGGCGCTGACCTGATCGCCACGCTGGGCGGCTGGGCCCGCGCAGCGGTCGACGCCTATGCAGCGCAATCGCATCGCCGCGCCGCAGCCGCCTGGCAGGAAGGCCGCTTCGCGCGTTCCGTGGTGCCGGTGCGCGACCGCCTCGGCCGGGTGGTGCTCGCGACCGACGAGGTCGTGCGCCCGGACGCCGATGGCGCGAGCCTCGGCCGGCTCAAGGCGGTGTTCGAAGCGCCCGGCCGGCAGGGGTACGACGCGGTCGCGCTGCGCAAGTACGGCGAGGTCGAGACCATCGACCACGTGCACACCGCCGGCAACTCGTCGGCCATCGTCGACGGTGCCGCACTCGTGCTGATCGGCAGCGCCGCGATGGCGGATCGCCTCGGCGTGCGTCCGCGTGCGCGCATCGTGTCGACCGCGCTGGCCGGCGCCGACCCGACCATCATGCTGACCGGCCCGATGCCGGCGACCCGCAAGGCGCTGCAGCGCGCGGGCCTGCAGATCGGGGACATCGACCTGTTCGAAGTGAACGAGGCCTTCGCGTCGATCCCGATGCGCTTCATGCAGGAGCTGGGCGTGCCGCACGACAAGGTGAACGTCAACGGCGGCGCGATCGCGATGGGCCATCCGCTCGGCGCGACCGGCGCGATGCTGATCGGCACGCTGGTCGACGAGCTCGAACGCCGCGGTCAGCGCTACGGCCTGGCCACGATGTGCATCGGCGGCGGCATGGGCATCGCGACCGTGATCGAGCGCGTCTGACGCGCGCACCTGTCTTGCCTCCGCATCTTCTTTCCGGCCTGAGCCGGACACGGACTCCATGAACTACTTCACCCTCACACAGGACGGCGATGGCGTGGCCATCGTCACCATGAACAACCCGGCAGCCTCGTCGAACACGATGAGCGACGCCTACAAGGACGAACTCGACGCCTTGCTCGACCAGCTCGAAGCGCAGCGCGACGCGCTGGCCGGCGTGGTCATCACCTCGGCCAAGCGCGACTTCCTGGCCGGCGGCGACCTGTCCGCCATGCGCGATCGGGTGCGGGCCGGAACGCCCGCCGTGTTCGCGGATGCGCAACGCGTCAAGCAGCAACTGCGCCGTATCGAGAAGCTCGGGCGGCCCGTCGTGGCCGCGCTCAATGGCTCGGCACTCGGCGGCGGTCTCGAGCTCGCGCTGGCCTGCCATGCGCGCATCTGCGTCGACAGCGATGCGGTCAAGCTCGGCTTCCCCGAAGTGACGCTCGGCCTGATGCCGGGCGGCGGCGGCGTGGTGCGCAGCGTGCGCATGCTCGGGCTGTTGAAGGCCGTTCCGCTGCTGGCCGACGGCACGCTGCTGTCGCCGCGCAGCGCGCAGGCGCTGGGCCTGGTCGACGTGCTGGTCGCGACGGCCGATGACCTGCTGGCGGCCGCCAAAGCCTGGATCGCCAAGTCGCCTGCCGCGGTGCAGCCGTGGGACGTCAAGGGCCATGCGGTGCCGGGCGGCGCGTTGTACGACGGCACGCTGCACCTGCAGTTGTCGGGCCTGACGGCGGGCTACGCGAAGAAGACGCGCGGCTTGCTGCCGGCGCCCGGCGCGGTCCTCGCCTGCGCGGCGGAGTCGAGCATGCTGCCGTTCGACCTGGCGCTGAAGATCGAGAGCGACTGCTTCACGCAGCTCGCAGTGTCCCCGGTGGCAGGCAACCTGGCCGCGCTCAACTTCTTCGATCGACGCACCATCCGTCGCGGCGGTGCGCGCCCTGCGCAGCCGGCAAGCGAACCGGTCACGCAGGTCGGCGTGCTGGGCGCCGGCATGATGGGCGCGGGCATCGCGTGGAGCCTGGCGCTCGCGGGCATCTCGGTCGAACTCAAGGACGTCGACCTGCCCGCCGCGGCGCGTGGCCGTGCGCGCATCGCCAAGCTCGCCGACAAGCAGGTCGCGTCTGGCCGCATGACGGCTGGCGACGCGCAGGCGCTGCTCGCGCGGGTGCGCACCGCCGACCTGTCGACGCCTTTCGGCGCCTGCGACTTCCTGATCGAGGCGGTGTTCGAAGACCCGGCGATCAAGCGCCGCGCCATCGAGCAGCACGAGCATCCGTTGCCCGTCGGCGCGGTGTTCGCGACCAACACGTCGACGCTGCCGGTGACCGGCCTGGCCGGAGCCGCCGCGCAGCCGGAGCGCTTCGTCGGGCTGCACTTCTTCTCGCCGGTCGACCGCATGCAGCTGGTCGAGATCATCCGCGGCGAACGGACGTCCGACGCGACGCTGGCACGCGCCTTCGACCTGGTGCGCGCCATCGGCAAGACGCCGATCGTTGTCAACGACTCGCGCGGCTTCTTCGCGAGCCGCGTCTTCCAGAAGCTGATCTACGAAGGCGCCGCGATGGTCGGTGAAGGCATCTCTCCCGCGCTGGTGGAACGCGCCGCGCTGCAGGCCGGTTATCCGGTCGGCCCGCTGGCCCTGCTCGACGAGACCACGCTGACGCTGTCGAAGACCGTCATCGCCCAGACCCGCGGTGGCCTGCGCGCCGAAGGCAAGTACCTGGCCGAGCATCCGGGCGAGGACGTGATCGTGCGCATGGTCGACGAACTCGGCCGCGCCGGGCGCTCGACCGGCGGCGGCTTCTACGCCTATGCCGAAGACGGCAGCAAGCAGCTGTGGCCCGGACTCGCCGATGCCTTCGGCCATGCCGCCGCGCAGCCGCCGATCGAGGCACTGGTCGAGCGCTTCCTGTGCGCGCAGGCGGTCGATGCGGCCGCCTGCCTGGAAGAGGGCGTGCTCGAGAGCACGGCCGAAGCCAATGTCGGCTCGGTGCTCGGCATCGGCTTTCCGACCTGGACCGGCGGCGTGCTGCGCTACATCGACATGGTCGGCGTGCGCCACTTCGTCGAGCGCGCCGATGCACTGCGCGAACGCCATGGCGACCGCTATGCCGCACCCGCGCTGCTGCGCCGCCTGGCCGACAGCGGCGAGACCGTCTGCGCCGATGCCGACCACTGAGAACCACGACACATGAACCTGAATCTCTCGACCGAAGAACGCGCATTCCGCGACGAGGTGCGCACCTGGATCGGCACCCACCTGCCCGAGGCCATGGCGCACAAGGTGCACCACGGGCTGCGGCTGCAGCGCGCCGACTACCAGGACTGGGCCCGCATCCTGGGCCGCCGCGGCTGGCTGGTGCCGGCCTGGCCCGAGGCCTTCGGCGGGCCGGGCTGGACACCCGTGCAGCGCCACATCTTCGAAGACGAATGCTGCCGCGCCGGTGCACCCGACGTGCTGCCCTTCGGCCCCGTGATGGTCGCGCCGGTGATCATGGCCTACGGCACACCGGAACAGCAGCAGCGCTTTCTGCCAGGCATCGCGTCGGGCGAGGTGTGGTGGAGCCAGGGCTATTCGGAGCCCGGCGCGGGCTCCGACCTGGCGTCGCTCAAGACCCGCGCCGACCGCGTGGGCAACCACTATGTCGTGAACGGCCAGAAGACCTGGACCACGCTCGCGCAGCACGGCGACTGGATCTTCTGCCTGGTGCGCACCGGCCACGAAGGCCGTCCGCAGGCCGGCATCAGCTTCCTGCTGATCGACATGCAGTCGCCGGGCATCACCGTGCGGCCGATCATCACGCTGGACGGCGAGCACGAGGTCAACGAGGTGTTCTTCGACAACGTCGAAGTGCCGGCCGACCAGCTGATCGGCGAGCAGGACAAGGGCTGGACCTATGCCAAGTACCTGCTGGGCCATGAGCGCAGCAACATCGCGGCCATCAGCCGCAGCAAGCGCGAGCTGGAACGGCTCAAGCGCATCGCGGCCGCCGAGCGCAGCGGTGGCCGTCCGCTGATCGACGACATGCGTTTTCGGGACCAGATCGCCGAGCTCGACGTCGACATCCTCGCGCTGGAGATGATGGTGCTGCGGGTGCTCACCGCCGGCCGGGCCGGCGGCAAGGACATGGACATCGCGGCGCTGCTGAAGATCCGCGGCAGCGAGATCCAGCAGCGGCTCGCCGAACTGATGATGCTCGCGGCCGGCCCGTATGCATTGCCGCTGATCGAGGATGCGATGCAGGCCGGCTGGCAGGGCGAGCCCATCGGGCAGCCGCATTGCGCGCCGCTCGCATCGACCTACTTCAACCAGCGCAAGACCACCATCTACGGCGGCAGCAACGAGGTCCAGCGCAACATCGTCGCGCAGGCCCTGCTGGCCTGAGGCGGCGAAAGCACAACCCATCCGGATCAGAACCCATGGATTTCGATTTCACCGACGACCAGCAGATGCTGCGCGACATGACCCGCCGCTGGGTCGACAAGGACTACCGCTTCGAGCGCCGGCGCGCCATCGTGCGCGGCGGCGGCTTCGACGCCGACGCCTGGACCGGGCTGGCCGAACTCGGCCTCACCGGCCTGGTCGTGCCCGAGTCGCACGGCGGCATGGCGCTGGGCGCCATCGACGCGATGGTCGTGATGGAAGAGCTCGGCCGCGGCCTGGTGCTCGAACCGTTCGCGCAGGTGGCGCTGGTGGCGGCCTCGCTGCTGCGCGACGCGGCACCGGACGCCGTGCGCGACGAATGGCTGCCGCGCATCGCGGACGGCAGCGCGCGCGTCGTGCTGGCGCACGTCGAGCGGGAAGGGCGCTACACGTTGTCGCATGCCGCGACCACCGCCGCGCAAGCCGACGGTGCCTGGGCCGTGACCGGCACCAAGAGCCTGGTGGCTGCGGGCGACACGGCCAATGCCTTCATCGTGCCTGCGCGCACGGCCGAGGGCGGCCTGGCGTTGTTCCTGGTCGAACGCGCATCGCCGGGCGTTGCGTTGCGCGGCCATGCGATGCAGGACGGCTCCCGTGCGGCCGAGCTCACGCTGTCGGCCGCGCCGGCCGTGCTGCTGGCGTCGGCCGATTCGGGGCTTGCGGCGCTCGAACAGGCCGTCGACGTCGGCATTGCCGCCGTGTGCGCGGAAGCGATCGGCGCGATGGACGCCTACATGGCGCTCACCATCGACTACCTGAAGACGCGGCGCCAGTTCGGCGTGCCGATCGGCAACTTCCAGGCGTTGCGCCATGTGCTGGCCGACATGAAGCTGCAGCTCGAACTGGCGCGTTCGATGAGCTACCTCGCGTCGATGCAGCTGGATGCCGAAACGCCCGATCGGCGCCGTGCGTTGTCGGCCGCCAAGCTGCAGCTCGGCCGCTCGATGCGCCATCTCGGCCAGCATGCGATGCAGCTGCACGGCGGCATCGGCATGACCGACGAGTACATCGGCAGCCACTTCTTCAAGCGGTTGACCTGCATCGAACTGAGCTTCGGCGACAGCACGCACCACCTCGGGGAGCTGTCGGCCTTGCTGGCCTGAAAACGCCAGGCCCGATCCCCGGGCTGAGGCCTGCGTGGCGACGGCGACGTCTTCAGCCGCCGTTGCCGTCCGCGATGCGCCGTGCGATCGCGTGCTCGAGCGCATCGACCCGCGCTTCGGCCGCCGCGAGCTGGGCTTCGAGTTCGACAACGCGCCGGGCGCCGGCCGTGACGTCACCGGCGAGCCGACGTTCGGACACGTCCTGCGCAGTGCCGTGCAGCGTGATGATCTTGCCTTCGGCATTGCGCACGGCGGCGCCGCGCAACTCGAGCCAATCGTGCTGGCCGTCGCGGCGGATGTGCTCGACTTCGAGCGTGTAGGGCTCGCCCTGGTTGACGGCCCGGTCGACGCGTTGCTGCAGCTGCTGCCAGCTGTCCGGCGTGAACATCGTGGAGTGGTCGCGCAGGTGTGGCGCCGGGTCGGACGCATCCACTCCGGTGATCACATACAGCTGCGGTGACCACTTCACCGCGCCACTGGCGACGTCCATCGACCAGCTGCCGATCCGGCCCAGCGATTCGGCCTGCCGCAGATTGGCTTCGCTTTGACTCAGCACCGCCAATGTGCTCTGCATGGCCGACACCTGCTGCGCCAGTGCGACCTGAATGCCATGCAGGCGGCTCACGTCGGTGACCTGCCCGATGAAGCCGATGACCTTGCCGTTGACCACGTGCGGCAGCAGGTTCACCAGCCCGGGGCGCAGCTTGCCGTCGGCATCCGGCAGCGTGCGCTCGAATTCCTGGGGCTCGCCGCGCAGGACGGCGCGGATCTCCGGCTCGCGCCGGGCGAAGTGCTCGGCGCCGAGAAAGTCGCGCAACGAACTGTCGAAGAGTTGAGAGGGCTTCAGCCCGAAAGCCCCTTCATGGGCGTGATTGGCAAAGCGGCATTGCAGGTCGGCATCCCAGTACGACAACAGGGTCGGCAGGCTGCGGAGGATGGCCCAGATCGGATCGTTGAAATCGAGGGGCGCTTCGTGCGGAGTGTGGGAATCCAAAAGTGTTTCTCGCGGCAAGTCGCTTCATTGCGCTTCATTGCGCT
>JAZKDL010000488.1:21884-30216 GCA_040387575.1 Pseudomonadota bacterium | reverse complement strand
ACCATCGTTGCTGCAGACGGCAACAAGAACGTGATCGGTGGCGTCGGCAGCGACCTGATCTCGCTGGGCAACGGCGACGGTGTCGTGCTCGGCGACAACGGCCTGGTGCGTTTCGACGCGGCGGGCGAATTGCTGCAGCGCCTCGAAAGCACCGGCTACCTGAGCGGCCTGGGCGGGGACGACACGCTGAGCGCCGGCGACGGCAACCGCTTCGTCATCGGCGGCTACGGCAACGACACGCTCACCACCGGGAACGGCCGCGATTACGTCCTGGGCGACAACGGCAGCATCGTGCTGAACGCGGCCGGCCGCGTGACCGCGATGGATTCCAGCGTCGACAGCCAGGCCAGCGGCGGCAACGACGTCATCACGGCGCTCGACGGCGACAAGTTCGTCATCGGCGGCGTGGGCCACGACATCATCCGGATCGGCAACGGCAACGCGATCGTCCTGGGCGACAACGGCCACGCGGTCTTCGACGCCGCCGGCAACGTGGCGCAGTTGATCGAGACCACCGGCTACCTGGCCGGACTGGGCAGCGACGACACCATCGAGGCGGGCAGCGGCACGCACGTCGTGCTGGGCGGCGTCGGCAACGACAGCATCCGCACGGTCGACGGCCACGACATTCTGCTGGGCGACAACGGCCGCATCGTGCTCAACGCCGCCGGCAGCGCGACGCTGATCGAGTCCTTCGAGGACGTGGCGGCCAGCGGCGGCAACGACACCATCGTGTCGCGGGACGGCCTGAAGTACCTGCTCGGCGGCTATGGCGACGACGTCGTCCGGCTGCGCGACGGCGACGACGTGGTCTTCGGCGACAACGGCCGATTGACCATCGACGACGCCGGCATCGTGCGCGACATGGTCAGCACCAACCCGGCGGTCGGCGGCAACGACCGGGTCGTGACCGGCGACGGCCGCAACGTGGTGGTCGGCGGCATCGGCAATGACGACCTCGAGGCCGGCGACGGCGGCAACGTCATGCTCGGCGACAACGGCGAGATCAGCCGCGATGCCGGTGGCGCCTACATCGAGGTCGTGACGACGCAACCGCAGATCGGCGGCAACGACCTGGTGAAGGCGGGCAACGGCGAGGACATCCTGTTCGGTGGCAACGGCAACGACGAGCTGTTCGGCTACGACGGCTTCAATGTCGTGATCGGCGACAACGCGCAGGTGTCGTATGCGAACGGCAAGGTCGTGCTGGCCCAGACCATCGACCTCTACCAGGGCGGCGACGACATCCTGCACGGCGGCGCCAACCTGAGCATCCTGTTCGGCGGCGTCGGCAGCGACCTGCTGTACGGCTCGTTCACCAACGACGTGATGGCCGGCGACTACGAGGCCATCACTTTCGAAGACGGCAAGCCCGTGTCGGTGGTGCGCTTCGGCTGGGCGGGCAATTCGCCCGACCTGATCGCGCGTGCACAGGACGCGGTCTATACGCCGCTGTTCGATGCGGGGCGCGAGCCCGATGCCGATGCAGGCAACCCGTCGCTGCAGGCGCGCATGGCGGAGCTGCTCGCCAGCATCGCCGCGCCGCAGGGGCAGGGCGCTGCGCCGGTGGCGTTCAGCCTGCGGCCGACGCAGCTGGTTTCGAGCCAGGGCGCAGCGGACGATGCGCAGATGGCCGCAGACCGCGCGGCCGCCGAGGCGGAGAACGCCGGCCCGGGCGAAGGCCCGGTCGCGCCGGTGATGCTGGACGTAGCGCCTGCCGACCGCAGCGCGGCAGCGGGCCGGGATGGCGAGGCATCGGAATCGGCACTCGGCGGCACGACGGTGCCAATGGCGCCGCGTCCTCTGGTCAGCCGCGATGCAGGCACGTCGACGTCCGAATCTCTCGGCGACATTGCGATGGCCGGCCTGGTCGGCGTGGGTGCGTGGAAGGTCCGCGGCAAGCCGTCGGCGTCGGTGTCTGGTGCGGCGATGCGTTTCGACCTGCGTACCGGCAAGTGGCTGGACGCGGATGCAGGCACGGACGCCGCGGCGCTTCGGCCGCGCGGCGCACCCGCGGTCCAATGGGACACGGCTGCCAGCGAAGAGACGGAAGCGACATCCTGACAACCCCAGGCAGACCTCGATCAAGGACCGAAAGAGCATGTTGAAGAATGAGAGCAGCGGCTTGGCCGCGCACGTTGCGTCGCCACGGCCGGTTGCCGCCAGCGTTCCTCTGGTGCCGCGATGGGACGATGCAGCGCAAGCGCATCCAGGCGCGGTGCCGACCGTGTGCGACTACGCCGAGGTGCCTGAAGTGCGCGAAGTGCGCGGAGTGCCCGACGCCGATGGCGCCGATACCCGCATCACGCTCCTGTTCGGCCAGCGCACGGCGTCGGCCGATGGCGCGACCGACCACGCGCTGTCGCACCGCATCGCGTTGACGCCCTTTGCTGCCAAGCGCCTGGCCCAGACGCTGGCGCAGGGCGTCGTTGCCTACGAGCAGCGCTTCGGCGCCATCATGTCGGCATGACGTCGCAGGCGCTCTGGAACCGCCTGGCCGATGCCACGGCGCCCGATGCCGCTGCCGCCGACACGCAGCAGTTCAACGCCACCTGGCTCGCGCTGCAGGCCAGCCAGATGGCCGGCGCGACGCAGGCCGTGCTGGTGCTCGGCCTGCCGGACATCGGCCCATTCCTGCCGGCGGCGTTCTGGCCCGAGGGTCGTGCCGCGACCGAGCTTCTCGCGGAGGTCGCCGATCTCGCGCTGGCAGCCCGCCAGCCGACGGCATTGCAACGCGGCGGCGAATCCGCCATCGCCTATCCGATCGTGTTGGGCGCGCACCTGCACGGCCTGGTCGCACTGCAGGCATCGGCGCATGGCGCCACCGCCACCCAGGAGGCCATCCGGCAACTGCAGTGGGGCGTGCAGGGCATCGAAGCCGCCTTGCTGCGCCAGCAGGCGTTGCACGAGCAGGCCACGCGCGAGCGCCTGATGGCCACGCTGGACCTGGTCGCCTCGGCGATGACCGAGCAGAAGTTCTCGGCCGCCGCGCATGCGCTGGTGACCGAGCTGGCGATCCGGCTCGACTGCGATCGCGTCAGCGTGGGCTTTCGCCGTCGTGCGCACACGCGGGTCGATGCCGTGTCGCACAGCGCGCAGATCGGCCAGCGCATGGACCTGATCCGCGCGATCGGCAGCGCGATGGACGAGGCGATCGATCAGAAGTCGCTGGTCCGGATGCCCGCACCGGCCACGCAGACACTGGTGGGCCGCGACCACGCGGCGCTGGCCCGCCATCACGGCAGCGACTGCATCCTGACAGTGCCCTTCGTCACCGGCGAAGGCGTCTGTGGCGCCTTCACTTTCGAGCGGCCGACCGACCTTGGCTTCCTTCCGCACGAGGTCGAGCTGTGCCAGGCGGTGGTGGCCTTGTGCAGCCGCATCCTGGAAGAGAAACGGCTGAACGACCGCCTGCTGGTGGCGCGCCTCAGCGATCTGGCGCGCGAACAGCTCGGCCGCTTCATCGGCCCGCGCTACTTCGGCCGCAAGCTGGCCGCCGCCGTGACCTTGCTGCTGGTCGTCTTCTTCTGCGTGGCCGGCAGCCGTTACCACGTGGGCGCCAACGCCGCACTCGAAGGCGCGGTACGCCGGGTGCTGGTGGTGCCGTACGACGGCTACATCGAGACAGCCGGCCAGCGCGCCGGCGACGTGGTCAAGGCCGGCGCGGTGCTGGCCACGCTCGACCGGCGCGACCTGCAGCTCGAATACCTGCGCTGGGCCAGCCAGGCCGACCAGTACGCCAACCAGTACCAGGAGGCGCTGGCCAAGTCGGACCGCGTGCAGGTCAACGTCACGCGCACGCAGGTGGAACAGGCCAAGGCGCAGATGGCGCTGCTGGGCGAGCAGATCGCGCGCGCCAGCATCACGGCGCCGTTCGACGGCATCGTGGTCAGTGGCGACCTGTCGCAGTCGCTGGGCAGCGCGGTGAAGCGCGGCCAGACACTCTTCGAGATCGCGCCGCTGAACGAATACCGCGTCATCCTCGAAGTCGACGAGAGCGACATCACCGACGTGCGCGAAGGGCAGCAGGGCGAGCTGATGCTGAGTTCGTTGCCGGGCGAGGTGTTTCCGCTGACCATCGGCCACCTGACGCCGGTGACCACCTCGCACGAAGGCCGCACCTTCTTCCGCGTCGAGGCGGCCGTCGGCCAGGCGAGCGACCGGCTGCGCCCCGGCATGGAAGGGCTCGGCAAGATCGACGTGGGCGAGCGAAAGCTGATCTGGCAGTGGACGCACAAGATGCTGGACTGGTTCCGCCTCGCGTTCTGGTCCTGGGTGTAGGCACGCATGGCGGCATCCCTCTTCAGCGAATCCTGGTACCGGGTGGCGCACGTGCGACCACGGCTGCGCAGCCACGCGCAGATTCATCGGCACGTCTATCGCGGCGGCATCTGGTACGTGCTGCAGGACCATGCGAGCGGACGATTCCACCGCTTCACGCCGGTCGCCAACCTGGTCATCGGGCTGATGGACGGCAAGCGCACGATGCAGGAAATCTGGGACCTCGCAAGCGAGCGCCTGGGCAACGAGGTGCCGTCGCAGGAAGAGATCATCAAGCTGCTGTCCGACCTGCACCGGGCGGACGTGCTGCGCAGCGACGCGCCGCCGGACATTCGCGAGCAGCACGAACGCCGTGGCAAGCACCTGAAGCAGCGCATCAAGCAGTACATCGGCAATCCGATGTCGCTGCGCTTCCCGCTGTTCGACCCGGACCGCGCTCTGACGCGCCTGATGCCCGTGGTGCGGCCGTTGTTCGGCTGGTTCGGCGCGGTGCTGTGGTGCGGCGCGGTGCTGGCGGCGATCGTGCTGGCCGCGATGCACTGGAAGGCCTTCTCGGACGGCATGCTCGACCGCGTGTTCTCGGTCGAGAACGTGCTGCTGATGTGGCTGCTGTTCCCGCTGGTGAAGATCCTGCATGAGCTCGGCCACGCCTTCGCGATCAAGGCACGCGGCGGCGAGGTGCACGAGATGGGCGTCATGCTGCTGCTGCTGATGCCCATTCCGTATGTGGATGCATCGTCCGCATCGGCCTTCGAGGACAAGCGGTGGCGGATGCTCGTGGGTGCCGCCGGCATGCTGACCGAGCTGTTCATCGCGGCCGTCGCGATGATCGCCTGGGTCTACCTGGAGCCGGGCACCGACCGCGCGGTGGCCTACAACATCATCCTGATCACCGGCATCTCGACGCTGCTGTTCAACGGCAATCCGTTCCTGCGCTACGACGGCTACTACATCCTGTCGGACTGGCTGGAGATTCCGAACCTCGGCCAGCGCGCCAACGACTACCTGGGCTACCTGATCAACCAGTACCTGTTCGCGGTCGACAAGGTGCACTCGCCCGTGGTGGCCGACGGCGAGCGGCGCTGGTTCGTGTTCTACAGCATCACCTCGTTCTTCTACCGGATGTTCATGATGGTCACCATCGTGCTGCTGGTGGCGAGCAAGTTCTTCGTCTTCGGCGTGCTGATGGCGATCTGGTCGCTCTACAACATGCTGGTGCAGCCGGTGGCCCGCAAGATCGGCTATCTCTTCAACAGCCCGAAGCTGCAGCAGCGCCGCGGCCGGGCGCTGGCGGTCAGCGGCGCAGCCGTGCTGCTGGCGGCGCTGCTGTTGTTCGTGCTGCCGGCGCCGTCGTTCACCCGCAGCGAGGGCGTGGTGTGGGCGCCCGACGAGGCGCAGGTGCGCGCCAGCGTCGATGGCTTCGTCACCCGCGTGGCGGCAACGCCCGGGCAGCAGGTCCGCAAGGGCGACCTGCTGGTGCAGTGCGAAGACCCCGAACTCATCGCCCGGCTGGCGGTGCTGCAGGCCGAGCTGGCCGGGATCGGCGCCAGGTACAACGCGGCGCTGGGCGCCAACCGGGTGCAGGCCGACATCCTGCAGCAGCAGATGGCGCATGCGCGGGTGGCGGTCGAGCTGGCGCAGAAGCGGCTGGCCGAGATCGAGGTGCGCAGCCCCGGCAACGGCACCTTCGTGGTGGCCGACGTGCAGAACATGCCGGGGCGCTTCGTGCAGCGCGGCGAGCTGCTGGCCTATGTCACCGACAGCGGGCCGGCCACGGTGCGGGTGGTGATTCCGCAGCTCAATGCGGACAAGGTCCGGCAAGGCTCGCGGCGCGTCGAAGTGCGCCCGGTCGACCATCCCGCGACCATCGTGCAGGCGCAGGTGCTGCGCGAGGTGCCGGGTGCGACCAACCAGTTGCCCAGCATGACGCTGAGCTTCCAGGGCGGCGGCCGGATCGGGCTGGACCCGGCGGCGGCGCAGGGCGAGCCGAAGACGCTGCAGAAGCTGTTCGTGCTCGACCTGCAACTGCCCTCGGGCGTCCGCATGGACAAGCTCGGCAGCCGCGTCTACGTGCGCTTCGAGCATGCGCCGGAGCCGATCGGGCTGCAGTGGTATTCGGCGGCGCGCCGGCTGTTCCTCCGGACCTTCAATGTCTAGCGGTGTTGCAGCCTTCGACGACGTCTACCCCGAGCGCCCGGAGCTTCGCGGCGACCTGCTGCTCGACCGGCTGGGCGATGCCGTCGTCGGCCGCCTTGGCCGCAGCCTGCGCGCCCGGCCGTCGCGCGTGCGGGCGATCGTGCGGCAGGTGAAGCCTCATGCGGTGCCACTGCATGCGCTGGATGCGGACGGCCTGCGCGAAGAAGCGCGCGAACTCACCCGCCAACTGCGCCGCGAAGGCATGCAGGACGTGCTGGTGGCCCGCGCCTTTGCGCTGGTGCGCGAGACGGCCGACCGCATCCTCGGCATGCGGCACTTCGACACGCAACTGATCGGTGGCTGGGTGCTGCTGCAGGGCATGGTCGCCGAGATGGAGACCGGCGAGGGCAAGACGCTGACGGCAACGCTGCCGGCCTGCACCGCGGCGCTGGCCGGTCAACCGGTGCATGTGATCACGGTGAACGACTACCTGGTCGAGCGCGATCACGCACTGATGCAGCCGGTCTATGCGGCACTCGGCATCAGTTCGGCGGCGGTGACGTCCGAGATGACGCACGCGCAGCGGCAACTGGCCTATGCCTGCGACGTCGTCTACTGCACCAACAAGACGGTGGTGTTCGACTACCTGCGCGACCGCATCGTGCTGGGCGCGCAGGCCGATTCGCTCCACCTGAAGCTGGAGAAGATCTACGGCGGCGATGGCGGCGATGGTGGCAAGCCGACACGCGTCAGCCGGCTGCTGCTGCGCGGCCTGAGCTTTGCCATCGTCGACGAGGCCGACAGCGTGCTGGCCGACGAGGCGGGCACGCCGCTGATCATCTCGGCCGAAGTCTCGTCGCCCGGCGAGGCGCAGCTGGCCGCGCAGGCGATCGCGCTGGCGGGGCAGCTGGTCGAGGGCGAGCACTTCGGCGTGCTGGCCGGCGAACGCCGCATCGAGATGCGCGAGGCCGGCCACCAGCGGGCCATCGACCTGAGCGATTCGCTGGGCGGTGCATGGGCCATCACGCTGCGGCGCGAGGAACTGGTGTCGCAGGCGCTGACCGCGCTGCACCTGTTCGCGCGCGACGAGCAGTACCTGGTGCGCGACGGCAAGATCCAGGTGATCGACGAGTTCACCGGCCGCGTCATGGCCGACCGGTCCTGGGGGCAGGGGCTGCACCAGCTGATCGAGGTCAAGGAGGGCTGCGATGTGACCCCCCGGCGCGAGCCGCTGGCGCGCATCAGCTACCAGCGCTTCTTCCGCCGCTACCGTCTGCTGTCCGGCATGAGCGGCACCGCGTCCGAAGTGGCCGGCGAGCTGGGCAGCATCTATGGCCTGGCCGTGGTCAAGGTGCCGACCAACCGGCCCAGCCGGCGCCGCACGCTGGCCGACCGCGTGTTCCAGACCGATGCACAGAAGTGGGATGCGGTGATGGCGCGCGTGCTCGAGCACCATGCGCGCGGCGCGCCCGTCCTCGTCGGCACGCGTTCTGTGGTGTCGTCCGAGACGCTGGGCGCGCTGCTGGCGGTGCGCGGCATCGACCATCAGGTGCTCAATGCCAAGCAGGACGGTGCCGAGGCCGAGGTGGTCGCTGGCGCGGGCCAGCGCGGCCGCATCACCATCGCCACCAACATGGCCGGACGCGGCACCGACATCAAGATTTCGCCCGACACCGTGGCGCTCGGCGGGCTTCACGTGATCCTGACCGAGCGGCACGAGGCCGGCCGCATCGACCGGCAGATCGCCGGGCGCTGCGCGCGCCAGGGCGATCCGGGCCACGTCGAGGCGATCCTGTCGCTGCAGGACGCGCTGGTCGCGCCGCATGCGCAGGGCCTGCAGGCCGTCGCCGTGCGCCGGCTCGCCGCTGTCTTCGCCATGCGCAGTGACGCCATCTATGCGCGCTGGATGCGCCGC
>JAZKDL010000488.1:0-21874 GCA_040387575.1 Pseudomonadota bacterium | reverse complement strand
TCCGAGATTCACGTCGGCGAATCCCTGTATCTGCGCCTGCAGCGACGCACCGAACGCATCCAGTCGCGCGCCCGCAAGGGCCTGCTCAAGGCCGACCGGCAGATGGGCGACATCCTGTCGTTCTCCGGCCGCGCCGAATGACCGAATTCAAGGAAGACACCATGCATCACCTTCGCCCGCGCCATGTCGCGACCCTGCTGGCCGTGGCCGGGCTCTTCGGCACCGGCATGGCCGCGATGGCCGCCGACAAGCCGCCGCCCGTCATGGCCGTGCCGGCCCCGGTGCCCAACCTCGCGCCCGGCGCCAGGCAGCCTGCGGCCGCCAGCGGTCCGGGCACGGCAATGTCCGCCTCACCCGTTGCGGCAACGTCGGCCGTGCCCCTGAGCGGCAATCGCAGCAGGAAGATCGGCGACGACATGGAATGCCTGCTGGAGCCATCGCTGATCGCCAACGTGGGCAGCCCGGTCGAAGGCACGCTGAGCCAGGTCCTGGTGGACCGCGGTGCCAACGTGCGCAAGGGCCAGGTCGTGGCGCGCCTCAATGCCTCGGTGGAAAGCGCCACCGTCACGCTGCGTGCCGCGCAGGAGGCCTACGGCCAGCGCAAGGTGCAGCGCAACGAAGACCTGTACAAGAAAGAACTGATCTCGGCCAGCGAGAAGGACGAGCTGGAAACCCAGACCCGGCTGGCCACGCTGGAACGCAGGCAGCAGGAGGAAATCCTGAACCTGCGCACCATCACCAGCCCGCTCAACGGCGTGGTCGTCGAACGCTTTCTCTCGCCGGGCGACCATATCTCGCAGGAGAAGATCCTCAAGCTGGCGCAGATCGATCCGCTGCACGTCGAGGTGATCGTGCCGGTGGAACTGTTCGGTGCCATCGGCAACGGCATGAAGGGCACGGTGCAGATCGGCGCCATGATCGGCGGCAGCTACACCGCGACCGTGAAGGTGGTCGACCGCGTGATCGACGCGGCCAGCGGCACCTTCGGCGTGCGGCTCGAACTGCCGAACCCCGGCAACCGGATTCCGGCCGGCATGCGCTGCAACGTGCGCTTCGTCAAATAGGCGGTGACTTCTTGACGCATGCCCCGTGTCCAAGCGCGAACCTTCCGGTGTGTCGGGTGGACCGGGCGTGCCAGGTGATCGCCGTGGCCGCGCCGATCGGCGGTGGCAAGTCGGCACTGGTCGACGGTCTTGCGGCGGCGCTCGGCGGCGCACCGACGCTGCGCTTCGACGACCATGAGAACGCCACCCGGCAATCGGTGGACGCGCTCGGTGCGTGGCTGGCGGCGGGGGCCGATTTCGACCAGTTGCAGGCGCCGGGGTTGGTGGATGCGCTGCACGCGCTGCAGGCGCGGCAAGCGCTTCGCAGCCATGACAAGTCGACGTCGATCGTCTTCGAGATGCCGCTGGGCCGCGCCTGGAAGGCCACCGCGGCGGACATCGACCTGCTGGTCTGGGTCGATGTGCCACTGGACATTGCGCTGGCACGGCGACTGCGCGACATCTGCGCCGGACTGCTGCGGCGCGACCCGGCGGACATGCGCAACGGCGTGGCCTGGCTGCACGATTACCTGTCGCACTACGGCAGCGTGCTGCATGGCGTGCTGCAGGCGCAACAGCGGACGGTGCGGCCGCAGGCCGACCTGGTGCTGGACGGGCGACACGATGTCGGCACCCTGGTGGCGCAGGTCATGGCCTTCATGGCGCAGCGCCATGGCTGAGGTGCGCACCGATGCCCTGGACGAGGCGCGCGCCTATCTGTGCGTCGACGCCTTCATGGTCGACATGGCGGGTGCCACGGCGTTGTCGACCGCCTTCGAGACCGGCGTGGTCGACCATCTCGCGCAGCATGCGTCCGGCAGCATGGACCACCTGCGCGACGCCTTGAAGCTCGACGCGCGCGGTCTGCAATTCCTGCTCGGCCTGCTGCGCGCGAACGGCGTCATCGACACCGGAACCGATGCGCTGGCCTTGACGCCGGCCTTCCGTGCGGCGCTGGTGTTCAGGGACGTCCTCGAAGCGAAGCTGTACTTCGCCAAGCAGGTCGCGCCCGACCTCGTGCAGCTGCTGACGGCGCTGCTCATGGCGCCCGCGCGCTTTGCCGAGCACGCCCGCATCTTCAAGCTCTTTGCCTATCAGCACGCGATGGTGTCCACGCCCGACAACCTCGAGCGGACCGCGCGCTGGATGCGGCTGACCACCGCACTGACGCGCTACGAGGCCGGCGCCTTCGTCGCTGCGCACGATGTATCGCGCTACCGGCGGATGCTCGACGTCGGCGGCAACAGCGGCGAGTTCGCGCTGCAACTGTGCCGCGCTAACCCGGCGCTCGAAGCAACGGTCTACGACCTGCCGGTGGTCTGCGACATCGGGGCTGCGCACGTGGCCGCACAGCCGGAAGGCCATCGCGTCCGCTTCGTCCGGCGCGACCGTGCACAGCCGGCGCTGCCCGCGGGCCACGACCTGGTCACCTTCAAGTCGATGCTGCACGACTGGCCCGACGCCGAGATGGCGGACTTCCTGCGCCGCGCGCACGATGCGCTCGCGCCCGGCGGCACGCTGCTGATCTTCGAGCGCCGGCAGCTGCCGGTGGACAACGACGCACTCTCATTGCCGTACGGCCAGGTGCCGCTGATGCTGTTCTTCCGTTCGTACCGCACGCCGCAGGCTTATCGCGCGCAGCTGTCGGCGCTGGGCTTCCAGTCGATCACCGTGGCCGAGGTGCTGCTGGACATGCCCTTCCTCCTCATCACCGCCACCCGGCCATGACCCAACTGCACGAAGACCCGCTGCTGGAGCGCGTCGAGCCCGGCGAGCCCCAGGTCGACTACTGCCTGTGGGCCTACACGCCACCGTCGCCGGCCGAAGGCAAGCTGCGATCGATCAACCTGCTCAACGCCAGCCTGGCGAGCGCGCAGATGGGGCCGAACGCGGCCGCGCTGATCGCGGCGGTGCGGCAGGCCTTCGGCCCGCTGCGCACCGTCTGGGGCATCAAGCAGGAAGAAGGGCGCATCAGCTGGGAGCTCTATTTCTACGACTACGCGCGTCGGCAGCGCAGCCGCTCGATCACCCGGCTGCTGGAGGTGATCCGGCCGTGGATCGCCTCGCCGCTGTCGGTCGACGAGGCGCGCGACTACTTCATGTTCTCGATCGATCTCGACCGCGCGGTGCTCGACCAGGGGCAGCCACTGGACGCGCTGCAGATGTACATCGGCAACGTGGGCAGCACGGTGTCGTCCGGCATCTGCTACGACGTGACGCCGCAGGCGGTGACGATGAAGAACTTCTACTTCTTCTTCGATGCCCGGACGCAGGCCCGCGAGATCGTGGACAAGGTGCGTTCGTCGGCCTATCTCGACCTGGCGAATTTCGACATCGACACGGTGCTGTGGCCCGAGCTGCGCCAGTGCCAGACCATCGTCGTCGCCAACAAGCGGCATCACGACGGGGTGTACTTCTCGCGCATCACCATCGATCAGTTGCTGTTCTTCCTGCGCCGCATGGGCTTCCCCGCGGCACAGCTCGAATTTGCCGAAAAGCACCGCGCCGGACTGGACCATCTTCTGTACGACGTCGGCATCGACTACCGCATGGAAAACGGCCGGCTGAAGGTGCTCAAGAGCGCATACTACGGCGCGTTCTAGACGCACAGGACAAGTCCCATGGGTGTTTTCGACCACACGCAATACGTCTCGATGACGATGGAATTCAGATGCAATCTGAAGTGCGTCCATTGCATGATCGAAGACACGATGGACCGGCTGGCGCCGCAGACCCAGGCGCAGTTGCAGACGCTGTGCGCCAACAACCTGATCCACCGCAAGTGGAAGGGCCTGATCCTCACCGGCTCCGAGATCACCTTGCACCGCGACCTGCCCGAATGGGTCCACATGGCGCGCAGTTCTGGCTTCGAGAAGATCCGCATCCAGACGCACGGCATGCGCCTGGGCAGCGCGGACTATTGCGCCGAGCTGGTCGACGCCGGCGTCAACGAGTTCTTCATCAGCGTGGCCGCCGCCGATGCCGAGACGCACGACGGCATCACGACGGTGCGCGGCTCCTTCGACAAGACGCTGCGCGGCCTGGAGATCCTCGACCGCACGCCGGGCGTCGTCACCATCACCAACACGGTGGTGACCGAGCGAAGCTACCGGCAACTGCCGGCGCTCGTCGCGCGGCTTGCGCACCTCAGGCAACTGGCGCAGATGGAGTTCTGGTTCTACTTCCCGATGAGCGAGCAGGACGACAAGGGACTGGTCGCGTCGCACATGGCGGCACTGCCTTACCTGAAACGCGCCATCGAAGACGCTCGCGTGTCCGGACGCGGCATCGAGGTCAAGAACTTCCCCGAATGCCTGCTCGGCAGCGACGGCGCCTTGCTGCACAACGACCAGCCCGAGCTCTACATCGACGACGCGTTCTGGGTCGAGTTCATGCGCAACGGCTTCTACCAGTGCGCGCACCGGGCGCGATGCGCGTCGAAGCAATGCCTGGGATTGAACACCGCGTACATCAAGAAGTTCGGCTGGCACGAGAAGGAGCTGTCGCCCTTGCAGCCGCCATTGCCCTTGCCGCTGATGGCGCCGCAGACCGCCCGCGCCTGAGCGGCCCCGTCTTCAGTCGCGGCGACCCTGCCAAGCCGACACCGAAATGCTCGCCTCGATCGGTCCGCCACGGCGCAGCGTGTTGTAGATCGGGCAGGCGCTGGTGAAGGCTTCGAGCAGCAGCGTGGCCGTTGCCGCATCGACACCTGAGACGACGAACGCCAGGCGCAGTGCCGCGTAGCGCGTGCGGTCTTCGGGGTCGCGCTCGAAGCTGACCTCGACCTCTGCGGACCGAAGCACCGCGCCGCGTTCGACAGCGTCCTTCTGGACCAGCCCCAGCCCGCAGGAAGCCAGCGCCGCAAGCAGCAGTTCGCCCGCCTGGACCGCGTCGCCGGGGCCTCCCGCCGAACTGCGCGTGTCGGAGATGAAGTGGTGCTGCCGCGCGCTCACGAGGAAGCGTCCGAAGGTGTCGAGCGCCCGTGCGCGGACCGACACGATCTCGCCAGGCGCCGAGGTCGTGACTTCCGGTGTGATTGCGGTGCTCATCGCTCGCCCTTTCGTGCGTGGCCGGACGCGGCCCGTGCCTTCCACGCGCCATTGGCCGGCCGCTCCAGGCCGAGGTTCTCGCGCAGCGTGGCGCCCTCGTACTGCGTGCGATAGAGCCCGCGCTGCTGCAGCTTGGGCACGACCAGCCGCACGAAGTCCTCGAAGCCACCGGGTTGGTAGGGCGCGCTGATCATGAAGCCGTCGCAGGCGCCGCCCTTGAACCAGCGCTCCAGGCCGTCGGCCACCTTGTCCGCCGTGCCGATGAAGTCGCCTTCATAGCGGCTGCCGTAGCGCTTGCCGAGGTCACGCAGCGTGAGCTTGTCGCGCTCCGTGGCTTCGCGCACCTCCTGGTAGTGGCCCTGCACGCCGGGCACGTCGATGTCCGGCAGGGCCGAGTCCAGCGGGTACTTCGAGAGGTCGACGTCGAGGTGATAGGACAGCGTGGACAGGCCCGCGTGCGGGTCGACCAGTCCGCGCAGCGTGCGGTCCTTCTCGTCGGCGATGGCCTGCGTCTCGCCGACCAGCGGCGTGGCGGCGGGCAACACCTTCAGCGAATCCGGGTCGCGGCCGTGCGACCGGACGCGGTCCTTGATCTCCTTGTAGAAGTCGCGTGCGCTCTCGAAGGAGTCGTGGCTCACGAAGATCGCGTCGGCCCACTGCGCAGCGAAGTCGCGGCCGCGGTCCGATGCGCCGGCCTGGAGGATCACCGGATAGCCCTGCGGCGGACGCGACACGTTGAGCGGCCCCTTCACGCTGAACCATTCGCCCTCGTGGTCGATGTAATCCACCTTCTCTGGGTCGGCGAACAGCGGCGTCTTGCGGTCCAGTACCAGCGCATCGTCCTGCCAGCTGTCCCACAGCTTGAAGACGACCTCGAGGAACTCGTCGGCCCGGTCATAGCGCTTGTTGCGCGGAACCTGCTCCTTCTTGGAGAAGTTGCGCGCCTCGGCGTCCTGGAACGAGGTGACGACGTTCCAGGCCGCGCGGCCCGCGCTCAGGTGGTCGAGCGTGGCGAAGGAGCGCGCCACTTCGAAGGGTTCGTAATGGCTGGTCGAGCGGGTCGAGGCCAGGCCCAGGTGCCGGGTGGCGGCGGCCATGATCGTCAGCACGACCACCGGGTCCAGCCGCAGCGACCCCAGCGCGCCGTAGCGCAACTGCGTGTCGTTGCTGCCCTGGTAGCGGTCGGGCACCGCGAGGATGTCGGCGAAGAAGGCGAGGTCGAACAGGCCTTGTTCGAGCGTGCGCGCCAGGCCCTGGTAATAGGCGGCATCGAGCCAGCCCGATTCGGAACTCGGGTAGCGCCAGCCGCCGGGCCGGCCGGGGCCCGCGGTCACGAAGGCTGCGAGATGGATCTTCTTGCTGTGGTTGCTCGTGCTGTCGGTCATCTCAAGCCCCCAGTTCCGTCGCGACGAGACGCTTGATCGCGTCGAATTTCGGGTCCAGCAGGAAGCTGCGGACGTCGACCTTGTTCGGCAACACGCCCAGTGCCTGGAAGCTGTCGGCCATGTCCTGGGTGGAGGCGGCCGCGGCCTCGTCCACCGGACGCAGGTCGACGGCGCCCGAATCGGAGAGCCGCGCGTCGACGATCAGTTGGCGGTACACCTTCTCGTCGAGGCTGCCCGGCGCGAAGCCGCCGAGCTTGGCCCATGCGGCCACCGTGTCGTCGGGATGCGCGACGATGTTGCGCTGCGTGTCGCGGATCAGCCTGACCAGCTTGGCGAAGGTCTGCGGCGACTGTTCCGCAGGCGCCGAACGGGCGACGTAGAACGCGTAGTCGTAGGTCTTGACCTGCGGCAGCGTGCGTGCCTTGTCGCCAAGCTTGGCCAGCGCCAGTGCGCTGGCCGGCTGCCAGTGGATCCACGCGTCGATGCTGCCCTGCGCGAACGCGGTGTAGGCGTCGGCACCGCTCAGGCTCACGGCCTGGACGTCGCTCAGCCGCAGTCCCGCGCTCTCGAGGTACTTGATCAGGCTGTAGGTGCCGGTGGTGCCGTTCTGGTGCGCGATCTTCTTGCCCTTGAGGTCGGCCGCGCTGCGGATCGGCGATGAGGTCTGCACCAGAACATCGACCTCGTTCGCGGGTAGCGCATAGGCGGCGAGCGGCACGATCGGCACGCCCGCCGCCACCGCGTTGACGATGGCGGTCGCAGTGGCAAAGCTGAAGTCGACGCCGCCGGCCTTGATGCCTTCCATTACCGGCAGCGAGGCGGTGAAGCCGGGCTGCCAGGTGATCTGCGCGCCGACGTCGCGGTCGAGCTGGCCCGCGCCTGTGCCTGCCCCTGTACCGTCGTCCGCTGCACGCAGCGAAGCGAAGACGCCGGTGCGCCCGTCGCCGATGATGGCAATGGTCACCGGCGTCGGCTTTGCAGCAACGGCGCCGCCGGCCGCAGCCGAAGGTGCCGATGCGGCCGCGCCCGGCGTGGTCGCGGCCTCCTTGCCGCAGGCGGCCAGCGCCAGCGAGCCGGCGCCCAGCAGCCAGGCGCCGCCCAGGCGAAGCAAGGTCCGGCGCTCTTCGTTCGAGGCGGAATTGGAGGAAGGTGGGAACAGTGAAGTGGAGGTCATGTCGAGCGTCGATGAGGGCGGAGGGAACGGCCCTGCGGGGCCGTGGATGGCGAAGGGGCGAAGTAGCGGGTTGGCGGCGTGCGGAGCGCTGAGTGCGTCAGCTTCAGCGGCCGGCCTGGGCGGCGAGCAGGCCGTCCAGCAGCTCTTCCTTGAGGGAGGCCAGCGCCGGGTCGCCCCGATGGCGAGGCCGTTGCGAGCCGATGTGCAGGTCGCGCTCGACCTGGCCGTCGCGCATCAGCAGCACGCGATCGGCGAGCAGCAGCGCTTCTTCCACGTCGTGGGTGACGAGCAGCACGGTGCGCGGCTTGCGTGCGAGAAGCTGCTCCAGCAGCAGTTGCATCGCCGCACGGGTGATCGCATCGAGCGCGCCGAAGGGCTCGTCGAGCAACAGCAGGTCGGGCTCGTGGATCAGCGCGCGGGCGAGCGCGACGCGCTGCCGCTGTCCGCCCGACAGCACGATCGGGTATTCCTGTTCGCGTCCGCCCAGGCCGACCGCGCCGAGCAGCGCGCGGGCGTCGTCGTCGCGCCCCTTCAGCCCCAGCGTCACGTTGCCGATGACCGAGCGCCACGGCATCAGCCGGTCTTCCTGGAACATCATTCGGATGTCCGGGTTGGCGCGCGGCGAGCGGATCTCGACCCGGCCACTGCTCAGCGGCTCGAGGCCGGCGACGACCCGCAGCAGCGTCGACTTGCCGACGCCGCTGGCGCCGATCAGCGCGATGAACTGGCCGGCCGGAATGTCCAGGTCGACGTCGCGCAGCACGGCACGACCGCCGAAGGACTTGCCGACATTGCGCAGGTGCAGGCCGGCTTCAGAGTGGCCCGGCCGGGCGTCGAATGCAGGCGTGCTCATTTGCGGGCGCCTTCCGCATAGTTGGGATGCCAGCGCAGCAGCCGCGCCTCGATGCGGCGGGTGATGGCGTCGGCCAGCCAGCCGGCGATCGCATACAGCACGATGGCCAGCAGGATCACGTCGGTGCGCAGCAGCTCGCGCGCGTTCTGCACCATGTAGCCGATGCCGTCGCGCGAGGCGATCGTCTCGCCGACGACCAGCGTCAACCAGGCCACGCCGAGTGCATAGCGCACGCCGGTGAGGATCGGCGCCAGCGCGCCGGGCAGCACGACGCTGACGATCAACGCCGGCGCGCTCAGGCCGTAGGACCGGCCGAGTTCGATCAGCTTGGGGTCGACGTTGCGGATGCCGCTCATCGTGTTGATGTAGACCGGGAAGAGCGACCCGAGCGCGACCAAAAGCACGCGCGGTTCCTCGCCGATGCCGAACCAAAGGATCATCAGCGGCACCAGCGCCAGGTGCGGAATGGTGCGCACCATCTGCAGCGATCGGTCGAGCAGGCCGTGCGCCAGGCTCGAAAGCCCGACCAGAAAGCCGAGCAGCAGGCCGGTGGTGGCGCCGGTGAAGAAGCCGATCGCGACGCGGCGCAGGCTCACCAGGATGTCACGCTGCAGCTCGCCACGCTGTGCCGCCTGGTAGGCCGCGCGCAGCACGTCGGAAGGAGCCGGCAGGATGCCCGCGGGCAGTCTGCCGGTCTCGGAGAAGTACTGCCAGATGCCGAGGATCACCAGCGGCAGCAGCCACGGCAGAACGAAGCTGCGGGCCTTGCCCGCGTCGGATGCCCGTGCGCGGACCGGGCTGGTGTCCGACGCTTGCGCCACGACGGTCAGCTTCAGGGCCTGTGGCGCGGAGGCGGTCGAAGGCGGGGAGTCCGACAGGTTCGCGGAAGGAAGAACAGCACTCATGAATGGGGGAATGAACGGACGGCACGCGAGCCGCCGATGAAGAGCGCCATGCGGCGCTCGCGACTGGACAGGAGTCAAAGGTTAGGTCGCCGATGGCGTGCTGCCAACGCAGATTTCCGCATGTGGTTATGCGGGAATCGAGGAAGCACCGAAAGCGTCCACGGCGCGGGCACAACGCGCATTGGCGGCGCATTGGCCCCGCCCGCACGCTGCACCGTGCGCGTTGCTCAGAGTGCGGCTGGCTGCTCGAACGCTTCGACCAGCGCATCGATCACGGTGCGCACCCGCAGCGGCAGCGGTCCGCCTTGTGGCCACAGCGCATGGATCGGCAGCGCAGGGCCTTGCCAGCCGTCGAGCACCGCGGCCAGTGCGCCGCTCTGCAGGTGGGGCGCCGCAAGCCACTGCGGCAGCAGCGCCAGGCCGTGGCCGGCAAGCACCAGGTCGCGCATTGCCTGCGTGTCGCTCGAACGCCAGCGACCCGTTGGGCGGGCGATGTGCCGATGGCCGGACGCATCCGTCAGCGCCCAGCGCACTGGCGACTGGCTGGCGGCAATGCCGTCGTGCGCGGGCAGGTCGTCGGGGTGGACGGGCACGCCACGCGCCAACAGGTAGCCGGGCGCGGCACACAGCTGGGTGCGCTGCATGCCGAGCGGCCGCGCCACCAGTTCGGCTTCGTCCCGCAGCTCGCCGATGCGCACGGCGAGGTCGATGCCTTCTTCCTGAAGGTCGCTGCGTTCGCTGGAGAAGCGCAGGTCGAAATGCAGTCCCGGATGGCGCTCCGCCAGCGCCACCAGCACAGGAAGCACGCGATGGCGCCCGAACAGCACGGGCAGCGCGATGCGCACGCGGCCACGTGGCGCGCCCCTGCGCGCCAAGAGATCGGTCTCGGCCGTCTCGAAAGCGTCCATCGCTCGGATGCAGTGCGCCAGATAGGCCTGGCCTTCCTCCGTCAGTGCGAGCCGGCGCGTGCTGCGGTGGAACAGCCGCACACCCAGCCGCCGTTCGAGCCGCGCCACCGCCTTGCCCACCGCAGAACGCGTGAGGTCGAGGCGCTGCGCCGCCAGCGTGAAGCTGCCGGCCTGAGCCGTTTCGATGAACGCCTGGATGCCGGTGAACTGGTCGCTGGACAGCATGGAGGTCGGATGGGAGAACTGTGGTTCGGAAAAAATGAGTGCCGAGTTATCTCATCTCCGGACTCATTGATATGAATCGGTCTTTATGTTCGCATTGACACGGGACATGATGGCAGTTCTTCAAGATAGCCTTCCCATTTCGGAAGTCCCTTGATTACGCTACTTCGGTACACGGCACCAGATGATGCGCAATCGATGCCGGTTCGCGCAGCGCATCTCGCGTGACGCGCAATGCGCGATGCAATTCACGGCAGTCTCCCGAATCGTCTCGGGAATCTGGTCAATCGGCATTGATCTTGTTGTCACCGACCACCTTGGACCATGCGCGGGCATCCTCCTTGAGGAACTGGCGGAATGGTTCAGGACCTTCACCCACCGGCGTGAGCCCGTAGCCCAGCAGCGTCGCGCGGAAGTCCGGCGCTTCCATGATGCGTTGCGACTGCGCAAGCAGCGTCGCCAGCACCGGTGCCGGCGTGTCCTTGGGTGCAAAGATGCCGTGCCACGAATCGCCGACGAAGCCGGGGTAGGACTCCGCAATCGCCGGGACGTCCGGCAGAGCCGCAATGCGGCTCGCGCTCGACACGCCGAGTGCGCGCACCTTGCCGGCCTTCACCTGCGGAATCGCGCCGGTGCTTGCGTCGAACGCGATGTCGACGCGCTGCGCGATGACGTCGGGCACGAAGTAGTCCTTGTAGGGCACATGGGTCATCGAGACGCCGGCCTGGTTCAGCAGCCGCGCCATCGCCACGTGCGTGCCTTGGCCGACGCCGGCGCTGGCGTAGGTCATCGCGTCGGGCCTGGCCTTGGCTTCGCGGACCAGCTCCGCCAGCGTGGTGATCTTCGAACTGGCGGAGGTCACCAGCACATAGGGCACCGACAGGATCCGCGTCACGGGGGTGAAGTCCTCGGCCTTGTAGGGCAGCTTGCGGTAGATGAAGGGATTGATCGAGAAGGTGTTGTTCACCGTCCAGAGCAGCGTGTAGCCGTCCGCGGGTGCGTTGGCCACCGCTTGCGTGCCGATGATCGTGCTGGCGCCTGAGCGGTTCTCGACCACCACCGGCTGACCGGTGAGCCGCGCGAAGCGGTCACCCCAGAGCCGTGCGATCACGTCGGGCGACGTTCCTGCCGGGAAGGGCACCACGAGGCGAACGGGCCGCGACGGATACGCAGGCTGGGCATGGGCCGCGCCCATGCCGCAAGCCAGCATCATGCCGGCCGTGGCGAGCGCCCGGCGGCGCGAGATCGTTTTGTTCGTTGTCATCCTCTGTCCTCTTTTTGTCGTGGGGTTGGTGCGATCGGTCGTCGCACTGAAATGGCTCAAGCCTTCAGATCCAGCCGCTTGATGAGCGCCGGGAATTCGACCATGTCCTGACGGATGGTGGCGTCGAGCGTGCGCGGCCCGCCGCCCACGAGTTCCCAGCCGTTGACCTGGGCGCGCGCCTTCATCTGCGTGTCGGCGAGCGCGAAGTCCAGCGCCTTGCTCAGGCGGTCGACGACCGGTGCCGGCGTGGCACGCGGCACGGCCAGTCCGATCCAGAACGACGGGTCGAAGCCTGCGAAACCCGACTCGCTCAGCGTGGGAACGTCCGCCATCGAAGGCAGGCGGTGCGACGCGGTCTGCGCCAGCGGCGCGATGCTGCCGGCCTTGAGGCCGGACAGTGCCGACGAGAAATCCAGCAGCGCCAGTTGCACCTCGCCACCCATCAAGCCGGTGATGAGCGGGCCGGAGCCCTTGTAGGGCACATGCACGAGGTCGATGCCCGCGAGTGACTTGAACTGCTCGATGGCGATGTGGTTGGTCGAGCCGATGCCGGCGCTGCCATAGAAGATCTTGCCGGGCTGCGCCTTCGCCTGCGCGACGAACTCGCGCAGCGTGCGCCAGGGCGACTTGCCAGGCGTCGCCAGCACGCCGACCGCACGCAGCGCCAGGCCGACCGACGCCAGGTCGCGCTGCGGATTGACCTGCGCGTTCTGCTGCACCAACGGCGCAATGATGTGGTTGGAGCGCGAGGTCACCAGCACCGTGTACCCGTCCGCTGGCGAATTGGCGACCGCCGCCGTGCCGATCAGGCCGGACGCGCCCGGGCGGTTGTCGATGACCAGCGACTGGCCCAGTTGCACGCGCATCGACTCCGACAGAAAGCGCGCCACGATGTCCGACGGGCCACCGGGCGCGTTCGGCACGATCAACTTGATCGGGCGCTGCGGGTAGGCGTCGTCCGCCGCCCAGGCGCTGCGTGAAGCGATCCAGGGTGCCAGGCTGGCGCATGCGCCCGCCACGAAAGTTCTGCGGTTGGTCATCGTTGTGTCTCCATGGGATTCGGTGCGGTTCGTCCGCCCAACGTCTCGGCAACCCAGTCCGCAATGAATGCGCCGGCGTTGGCCGAGTTGTCGAAGCTCGAATGCTGCGAACCGCCTTCGCGGTCGGTGAAGACCTTGAGTTCGCGGCGGGGGCTGTTCACCAGCTGATCGAAGGTGCGCTGCGCCCAATGCAGCGGGATCTGCGAGTCCTTCTGACCGTGCGTCACCAGGAAGGGCACCGCAATCTTTTCCACCACGCCGTCCAGATGGACGCGCGCGGCGATGCGCAGGAAGTCGTCCTGGTCCTTGGCACCCCAGACCCAGCGCACGTGCTCCCAATAGTGCGGCACGGGCAGGCTGCCTTCGCGAGCGAGTCGTTTGAGCTGCACGTCGCGCCAATCGTGGTTGGCACCCCAGACCACGCCGCACGCAAAGCGCGGTTCGAAGGCCACGGCCCGCGGGCAGAAGTAGCCGCCCAGCGAGACACCTTCCATGCCGATCCGGGCCGGATCGACCTCGGGGTGCGCCTGGAGCCAGTCCACCACCGGCGATGCCCATCGCTCGGACTCGACCAGCGCGGTCATGCCGTGCAGGCGCAACGCCTCGCCGGAGCCGGGCTGGTCGATGACGAGCGATGCGATGCCACGCTGCGCGAGCCAGCGCGGCAGGCCGACGCGGTACTTCATCTCCTTCGTCGAATCGAGTCCGTTGACCTGCAGCAGCAGCGGCGCGCGCGTGCCTGCGGGCACGCCCTCGGCCCGCACGTACAGGCCGGCGATGTGCGCGCCGCCATAGGGGATCTCGACGCGCTCGCAGTTCTCGCCGCTGAGCGCTACGCCACGCGCGAACGTCTCGAGGAAGCGCCGGTACAGCGCCGTGCGGCCTGGCGCGCCATGGGCCTGCAGCCGTTCCGCGGTGATCAGATAGGTCGCGGCGCGGCCGAGCTTGTCGCCCGCGGAAATCAGGCGGCCGAGGGCTTCATCCTCATCGGCGAGCTCGCACAGCTGGTCGGCCATGCGCTCCCAGCTCTCGCGGAACGCGGCCGATGCGGCTGCGTCCGGCTGGCGCGCCGCATCCTGAAGCGGCGCACACATGGCCTCGATCTCGCCGATGCGCGCGCCCATTTCGATGGCGAGGTCGACCGACAGATTCCAGACGTAGTTGGTGGGGAAGTACTTGAACATGTGTCTCCTTTGTTGCGCTGACCGATGGGCTCGCCGATGTTCGGCAGCCGCATCGCCGCGCCGATGCTATGCAGGCGCCCGGCGCCTGACGAATGGTTCTTTCCGATGCGTGGTATGGCGCCACGCCATACCTGCGGCGGGCCCGATCAGCCGCCGTCCGACACCAGCGTTCCGCCGTCGACGACCAAGGTTTGGCCGCTGATGAAGCCGCCGGCCGCTGCGGCCAGCATGACGGCGACGCCGGCGACCTCGTGCGGCTCGCCCACGCGACGCAGCGGCGTCATGGCCAGGCGCCGCGCCATGAAGGCGCCGTCGGCGATCAGCCCGGACGCCAACGGCGTTCGGATCAAGCCGGGTGCGATCGCGTTCGCGCGCACGCCCTGCGGACCCCACTCCACCGCGAGGTTGCGGGCCAGCTGCGAAAGCGCTGCCTTGGTCATGCCGTAGAGCCCGATGGCGCGGTTGCCGCGCAGTGCCGCAATGCTGGCCATCAGGATCACGCTGCCCGCACCGCGTCGCGCCATGGCCGGCACCAGCGCGGCGCACAGCGCGTGCGCGCTCTCCAGATTGACGCGAAACACCCGGGCCCAGTCGTCCTCCTTCACCGCGAGCGACGGGCCGGCAGGGCCCTGCATGCCCGCGTTGCACACCAGCGTGTCGATGCGACCGAACACGTCCGCGGCGCGGGCGCCGAGTCCGGCAGCTGCACCGGCGTCGGCCAGGTCGGCGGTCAGCGCGTCGGCCCGCACGCCCATCGCGCGGCAGCGCGTGACGATCGGTGCGAGCGCTCCGTCATGGCGATCGGACAGCACGAGATCGGCGCCCTGAGCCGCATAGGCCAGCGCAATCGCCTCGCCCAGCCCGCCCGCGGCGCCGGTGACCAGCGCGACCTGTCCGCGCAGGTCGAAGAGTCCGCGGTCCATCCGCTACTCGAGGCGCACGCCGACGTCGTGGATCACCTTGCCCCAGCGCGCGGTCTCGCTGCGGATCAGCTCGCCGAACTGGGCGCGCGAACTCGGCACCACCGACAGTCCGAGCTCGGTATAGCGCTGGACCACGTCGGGCGACTGCACGGCCTTCACCAGTTCGTCGTGCAGCAGGTTCACGATGGGTTCCGGCGTGCCGCTGCGGACCACGGCACCGGTCCAGCCTGGAATGTTGAGTGCCGGCAGGCCGAGTTCGCCGATGGTCGGAACGTCGGGCAGCTGGGCCAGTCGTTGCTCGGACCCGATCACGGCCAATGCGCGGACCTTGTTCTCGCGGACCAGCGGGATGCTGCTCGGCGTGACGTCCACCAGCGCATCGATGTGGCCCGCGATGAGGTCCTGCACGGCGGGTGCGCCGCCCTTGTAGGCCACGTGGGTCAGGTTGCCCTTGATGTCGCGGTTGAGCATTTCCATCCAGATGTGCGGCTGGCTGCCCATGCCGTACGAGCCGTAGTTCAGCCCCTTCTCCGAACGCGCGGCCTGCACGAAGTCTTGCCACGATTTCACCCGGCCGTTGGCCGGAACGATCAACAGGCAGGGCGACACCAGCAGGCGCGTGAGCGGCACGAAGTCCTTGGCCATGTCGTAGTTCAGCTTCGGATAGAGGCCCGCGTTCATCGAGAACGGCCCCAGGTCGCCATAGAGCAGCGTGTAGCCGTCGGCGGGCTGCAGCTTCACGAAATTCGCGCCGATCTGGCCGCCCGCGCCGGGGCGGTTGTCGACCACCACGGGTTGCTTGAGGCTGGCCGAAAGCTTCTGCGCCAGCATGCGCGACAGCGCATCGCCGAAGCCGCCGGCCGGGTAGGGCACGACCCAGGTGATGGGACGCGTGGGATAGCTCGGCGCGGCCTGGGCGCGGGCGGTGGAAGCGAAAGGCCCGATCGACGCGAGCGGCAGGGCGGCGGCGGTGCGCAGGAGGGAACGGCGGGTGTGTCTCGAGATCGTCATTGTGTTGGCGGGCATGCCGCTGGGGGAGAAAAGTGCGAAGGAGGTTGCGGGAAGATCGAATGGGCGTGGGGCGTTCAGGTCCAGCCGGCGGGCTCGGCGCCGTTGCGGAAGCCGGCATCGAGCGCGCGCCGTACCAGCGTCTCGGGCGTGCCGTCGTCGCGCAGGCCGAGCGCGCGCGACGCGCTGTCGTCCAGCGCGGGATAGCGCCCGAAGACCGCTTCGACGGCCGGCCGGGGCGCGTAGCGGATCAGCTCCTCGCCGTCCACGCCGAACACGCGCGAGAGCGTCTGCACGACCTCCGCCATCGAGAGCCGCAGCACCGGCAGCGGCCAGGCGCGCTGCGGGTCGCTGCCCGGGTCCATGGCGGCCGCATGCACCAGGTTCTGCGCGCAACGCCGCGCCGACATCCACCAGGCGGTGGCTTCCGGTCCGACGGGGCATTCGAAGGATTCGCCGGCCGACAGCGCATGCAGCACCTCGCTCATGAACGCCGACACCAGGCCTGACGCGGCGCGCGGCCGGGCGACGATGCCGGGCAGGCGCAGCGAGCGCCCGTCGAGCAGGCCGCGGCGGGTGAAGTCCGCCAGCAGGATCTCGCACGCCAGCTTGTGCGCGCCGTACACCATGGGCGGACGCGTCGGTGTCGATGGCGTCACGGGGTCCGGCAGCGGACTGCCGTAGACCGCGATGGTGCTGGCGTACACCACCCGCGGCGGTCGGTGGCGTGGTGCGGCGCACAGCGCATCGAAAAGATCCAGCGTCGCATCAAGGTTCACGCGCCGGCTCAACGCCGGATCCGCTTCCGCGGCGCCGCCGGGCACCGCAGCGAGGTGGAAGCACACATCGGGCGCGAGCTCGGCGATGTGCCGACGCAGGTTATCGCTGCCGAGATCGCCTTCGAGGCGGGTCAGCGTCGGCGTCCCGGCAACGTGCGGAGCGTCGGGCGGAAGACGCTGGTCGAGTGCGACGAGTTCGTCGATCGCCTGGCCGCCGATCGCGCCGCTTGTCTGGAGCTGCTGCAGCAGGGCGGCGCCGATGAAGCCACCGGCGCCGGTCACCAATACCTTCATGTCAGTCCTCGAAGATCGCGACCGCGCGGGTCCAGCCCGCCGAGGCGCCGCGGATCTTGTGAGGGAAGCAGCAGATCGTGAAGCCGTCGCCCGGCAAGGACTCCAGGTTGTGCAGCTTCTCCAGATGGCAGTAGCCGATGTCGCGACCGGCCTTGTGGCCTTCCCAGATCAGCGAGGTGTCGCCGGTCTCGGCGATGCGCTGCGCGGTGTACGAGAACGGCGCGTCCCAGCTCCAGGCGTCGGTGCCGGTCAGGCGCACGCCGCGCTCCAGCAGGTACATCGTCGCTTCGTAGCCCATGCCGCAACCGGTCGCGACGTAGTCGGGCTGGCCGTAGCGCTCGCCCGCGCGGGTGTTGACCACCACGATGTCCATCGGTGCGAGCGTGTGGCCGATGCGCGCGAGCTCGGCCGCCACGTCGGCGGCCGTCGCCACGTAGCCGTCCGGGAAATGCCGGAAGTCGAGCTTCACGCCCGGCCGGAAGCACCAGTCCAGCGGCACTTCGTCGATGGTGATCGACGGGCGGCTGCCGCCGAGCTTGGCGTCCTGCGTCGAGTGGAAGTGGTAGGGCGCATCGAGGTGCGTTCCGTTGTGCGTCGACAGGCTCACCCATTCCGCCGCGGCCGCCTCGCCGTCGAGGTAGTCCTCGGCCTTGGTGCCTGGAATCAGCTGCATGAACTCGGGCAGCGTGTCGCGGTGCTTCTGGTAGGTGATCTTCGGCGCGAGGGGCGGCGGGTCCGAGAGCACGTCGTTCTCGAGGTAGATGGACAGGTCGACGAAGCGGGGCATGGTCGGCTCCTTTCAGGCTTGCGGTGGCGGCGACTGCACCACGCGCTGGTCGATGACGCCGAAGACCGGCTGGCCCTGCCAGCGTGCCTCCATGCGGACCCTGTCGCCGAAGCGCATGAACGGCGTGGTGCTGGCACCGTGCGCGATCAGTTCGATCGCACGCCGCTCCGCGATGCAGGCCGAACCCTTGGCGCCGCCGGCATTGGACACGGTGCCCGAGCCGACGATGGTGCCGGCCGACAGCCGCCGCGTGGTCGACGCATGCGCGATCAGCTGGTCGAAGCCGAAGTTCATTTCGCGACCGTTCGGATCGCCGAACCAGCTGCCGTTGTAGTCGACGGCCAGGTCCAGGTGCACGCGGCTGTCCTGCCAGGCCTCTCCGATTTCGTCCGGCGTCACCGCCACCGGGGCGAAGCTCGACGAGGGCTTGGCCTGGAAGAACCCGAAGCCGGTGCGCATCTCGCGCGGCCCGAACGCACGCAGGCTGACGTCGTTGATCTGCACCAGCAGCAGGATGCGGTCGCGCGCCATCGGCGCTGTGCAGCCGACAGGCACGTCGCCCACGATCACACCGAACTCGCCCTCGAAATCGATGCCGTGCGCCTCGTCCGGCAACGCCAGATCGTCGTGCGCGCCGAGCAGGTCGTCCGACCCGCCCTGGTACATGAGGGGAATGCGCTCGCTGTCGGGAATCGGGGCGATGTCGAAGGCTTTCTCCATCAGCCGGCCGTGGTTGAGAAAAGCGGAGCCGTCGCACCACTGGGGCGCGCGCGGCAACGGCGCAGCGGCTGCCGCAGGGTCGAAGTCGAAGGCATCGGCGGCGGTGCCGGCGTTCAGCGCGTCGTAGAGACCGGCCAGTTGCGATGCGGTGGCGTGCCAGCGCTCGACGGCATCGAGCAGCGTCGGTGCAATGGCCGCGGCATCGACGGCGCGGCGCAGGTCGCGCGAGACGACGACCAGGCGGCCGTCCTTGCGGCCGTTCTTCAAGGAGGCGAGTTTCATGCGGGGATCGTTTCGTTCCAGTGAATGAGAGGCAGCCCGGCCACCGGCGACCGGAAGCTCGGCAACGAGGTGCCGCGCAGGCTGCCGAGGTAGACGGTCTGCAGGTCCGGGCCGCCGAAGGTCAGGCTCGCCATCCACGGCGCGAGCGTTCCGCAGGCCGCGGCCATGATTTCTGGCGTGAGCGTCCGGGCTTCGTAATGCGCATCGAGCGCGCGTGTCGCTTCGGGATTGCCGTCGTCCAGCAGCGTGAGCAACTCGCCATCGGGCGTGATGGCCACCAGCCGGTCGCTCATCACGAGCGTGACCCAGAGGTTGCCGAACGCATCGAAGGCGAAACCGTCCGGAAAGCCAGGCAGCTTGGCCGGACCGTAGACCTCGCGATGGGACAGCGAACCATCGGCGCCGATCTTGAGGCGCGAGATGCGGCGGGCATTGCTCTCGACGACGTAGAGCCATTCTTCGGCAGCGTCCAGGCGGACCTCGTTGGTACCTTCGAATCCGTCCGCGACGATGCGCACCCCGCGCTCGTCGATCAGCGCGACGTAGCCGTCGGTCGCGCGGGCGTTGATCGAGTCGGTCCATGGCTGCATGCGCGTCGTGACCGTGAGCCAGACACGGCCCCGGCTGTCGCGGGCGACGAAGTTCGCCTTGCCGAGCGGCTGCCCGTCGATGCGGTCGAACAGCCGGCGCACGCGGCCTTCGCGCGTCATCAGCTCGACGCTGTCGTGGCCCCAGTTGGCCACGATGATGTCGCCGTTGGGCATGAACGCCATGCCGTTGGGCAGCGAGCCCTGGCTCTGCACGTAGCGCTGGTCGAAGTCTGCCGGGACCTCGTCATCTGCGGAGTGCGGCGCGATCAGGTGTTGCTGTCCGTCGGCTGCAATGCGCACGGCGCCACCGCGCGCATCCGCCGTCCACACGGTGCCATCGCGCTCGGCGAGCACGCATTCCGGCCGTTGCAGGCCCTGGCCTATGTGGCGGATGGCCGCACGGTCGACTTGCCAACCGCGAAGAGGATTTTTCTTGTCCATACGTTCGATTCAAAGAGCGCGCAGGATAGGTCGGCTCCCCGGTGGCGCACAAACGGAATCGCTCGATGGCAGCCATTGCGCGGCGCGATACCTCAGCCTTGCCTTGCCCTAAGATCGATCGCATTGAAGGAGACAAATGCATGCGTTATCAACGCATCGATCTGAACCTGCTGATCGCGCTGGACGCGTTGCTCGACGAGCGCAACGTGACGCGGGCAGCGGAGCGCATGCACATGACGCAGTCCGCGATGAGTGGTGTGCTGGGTCGCCTGCGGGACTATTTCGACGACCCGTTGCTGGTCCCGGTGGGCCGTGTCATGCGGCTGACCGCGCGCGCCGAGACGCTGATCGAGCCGGTCCGCAACATCATCCTGCAGGTCGATGCCACGCTCGGCGTCAAGCCGGATTTCGATCCCGCCACGGCGCGCCGGCATTTCACCGTCATCGCATCGGACTATGTCTCCCAGGTCTTCCTGGCCGACGTGCTGCGCCGGATCGCCCATGCCGCGCCATTCCTGAGCTTCGACATCAGGCCCACGCACTCGGGCATGGGGCAGGACCTCGACCAGGGCCGGACCGACTTTCTCATCACGCCGGCGCATCTGGCATTGGCAGACCATCCGCAGGCGATCCTGTTCGAGGACACCTACCACGTCATTGCGTGCCAGCAGCACAGCGAGTTGCGTGATTCGATCACGCCCGAGCAGTACCGGCGCCTCGGGCACGTGGTCTATCAGGACGTCGAGGGCTCGAACCCCTGGTTCGAGCAGTGGTACGCCAACCAGCATGGCGAATCGCGGCGGGTCGAGGTGATCGCCCATGGCTTCCTGCTGATGCCGCGCTTCATCGTGGGCACCGACCGCATCGCTACCGTGCAGACACGTCTCGCCATGCAGTTCGTGCAGTCGATGCCTGTGCGGCTCCTCGATCCACCCCTCGAGACCCCGCGACTCACGGAAGTGCTTCAGTGGCACCGGCTTCGAGACACCGACCCCGGCGTCTGCTGGGTGCGCGAGCAGATTTTCCTGGCTGCGCGCAGTCTGCCGACGATCTGATCGTCAGCGTCAGCGTCAGCTCTGGCGTCGGCAAGACGCAAACAACACCTGATTCGGCGCCTCTACGGGAATCCCCATGTAGTTGATATTGCAACTCGTTGGCATGCCAACAATAATTGGGACGTCCGGGCGATCACGCGGGCGGCCGGAAAGATCGGCATTCCCGGGCTGTACGTCACGGACGATCCAGGTGGTGTCGACAATGCCGCGAAGAGCGGTTCGCTCAGCATCCGACTCGGCCTGGGTTGGGCCAAGTCGCACAGCTTCGCCACCGGCCAGACGCCCGTGATGCAGTACAACCGCGCCCTGATGCAGGCGATCTTGTGGAATCGCATCGACATCGCGAATGTTGTCGGGGTGAAAGTCATTTCTCTCGACGATGCACCCAAGGGCTATGCGCAGTTCGACGCGGGCGCTCCGACGAAGTTCGTCATCGATCCGCACGGGCAGCTCGGCGCATAGGGCGTTGCCAGGTGGCGCTTTGCCGCGCTGCGTTCAGCCCTGGATTGCAATGTCCGCGGGCCGCACCTCGTCGATCGGGCCGGAATGCGATGTGTCCCGCTACTTGTACTGAGAGAAGTTCTTCTTGTTCTTGCCGTGGATGTAGCCTGACGCCGTGATCGGCGGATACTTTTCCTTGCCCTCGGGGAAGCCCAGGTCCGTGGGGTCGATGACGGCGTCGGGATTGGGGTCGAAGAAGATCGCGATCGAGTGGCGCTCGTTGCCCGACCGGTTGATCACGCGGTGCAGGTTGGAACTCAGTGTTTCGTTGGACCAGCGGTTCAGCAGGTCGCCGATGTTGCAGACGAGCGTGCCCGGGATCGGTTGCGCTGCGACCCATTCGCCTTCACGGTTGCGCACCTGCAGGCCGCCGTTGGCGTCTTGCAGCAACAGCGTCAGGACGCCGAAGTCGGTGTGGGGTGCAGAACCGAAGCGCTCTTCGCTTTCGTCCTTGGCGCTCGAGACCG
>JAZKDL010000487.1:0-23599 GCA_040387575.1 Pseudomonadota bacterium | reverse complement strand
CCTGCGTGAGGGCGGCCAGGCCGGTGAAGGCATGCATGATCCCCCAGACCGTGCCAAAGAGGCCCACATACGGCGACACCGAGCCGACGGTGGCCAGGAACGACAGGTTCTGCTCGGCCGCATCCAGCTCGCGCTGGAAGCTCGCGCGCATCGCGCGGCGCGCCCCGTCGAGCAGCGTGGGTGCGTCGGTCACGTGGCGCTCGCGCAGCTTCTGGTACTCGCGCATGCCCGAGGCAAAGATGCGCTCCATGGGGCCGGCGAACTTGGCGTTCTGGGCCGCCGAGGCGAACAGCTCGTTCAGGCTGGTGCCCGACCAGAACTCGCGCTCGAAGTCTTCGTTGAGCACGCGGATGCGCTTCAGGGAGAAGTACTTGCGGATGATGGCGGCCCAGCTGGCGACCGACACGATCACCAGGAGCAGCACGACCAGTTGCACCACGAAGCTGGCGTGGAGCAGGAGATTGATGATGGAGAGATCTTGGTTCATGGCTTGAAAGGTTGAATCATGGAGCCGCTGGAGTGCTCGAGGGTTCCCGAAACTTGGGCCGGAATGCGCGTGGGACGCAAGGTGGCGGCGTCCACCCAGCCGATGCGGATCGTGCCTTCGCACAGCAAGACCGGTGCCGCAGCGCCGGTGCGCTCTTGCTCTGTCTTTGATAGCACGCGCTGACCGATTGTCAACGACGCAGTGCCCAATTGTCGGAGCTCGGCTGTAACCAGCAGTTCGTCGTCCAGTCGCGAGGGCCGATGGTATTTGAGCTGCGTTTCGCTGACCACGAACTGGCCGCCGGTGGCTTCCTTGAGCTTGCGCTGCTCGACGCCCAGGGAGCGCAGCCACTCGGTGCGCCCGCGCTCCATGAACTTCAGGTAGTTGGCGTAGAACACGATGCCGCCCGCATCGGTGTCTTCCCAGTAGACGCGGATCGGAAACTCGAAACTCATTGCGCGATCATGGCCCGCAGGCGCTCGACCGCTTCCTGCAGGTGCGCCATCGAACTGGCGGTGGAGAAGCGCACGAACTTCGCGGTTTCGGCCGTGCCGAAGTCGCGGCCCGGCGTCACGGCCAGGTGGGCGCGCTTCATGGTTTCGAAGGCGAAGTCCCAGCTGCCCGAGATGCCGAGCTTGTCGGCTACCTGGGTGCAGTCGGCCCATGCGTAAAAAGCGCCATCGGGCACCACGGGCACGTTCAGTCCGAGCGCATTGAGCTGCGGGATGAACCAGTCGCGGCGCGCCTTGAACTCGGCGCGGCGGCGTTCGTACTCGGCGATGCTCTCGGCCTCGAAGCAGGCCAGCGCCGCGTACTGCGACACCGTGCTCGCGCAGATGAAGAGGTTCTGCGCCAGCCGCTCGACCACCGGCACGAGCGCGTCCGGAACGACCAGCCAGCCGAGCCGCCAGCCGGTCATGTTGAAGTACTTGCTGAAGCTGTTGATGCTGATCACCTGGTCGTCGATCGCCAGCGCGGTTTGCCCAAAGGCGTCGTCGTACGAGAGGCCGAGGTAGATCTCGTCGATCAGCGTGATGCCGCCGCGCCGCGTGACCACCTCGTGGATGCGCCGCAGTTCGTCCGGTGCGATCGAGGTGCCGGTCGGGTTCGACGGCGACGCCAGCAGCACGCCGCGCGTCTTGTCGGTCCAGGCGGCTTCGACCTTGTCGGCGCTGAGTTGGAAACGTTCTTCGGCGGTGGTCGGCACCAGCACCGCATTGCCACCCGCCGCCGTCACGAAATGGCGGTTGCAGGGGTAGCTCGGATCGGGCAGCAGTACTTCGTCGCCGTTCTCGATCAGCGTCAGGCAGGCCAATTGCAGCGCGGCCGATGCACCGGCGGTGATCACGATGCGCCGCGCCGGCACGTCGACGCCGAAGCGTTGTGCGTACCAGCCGCTGATGCGCTCGCGCAGCTCGGCCAGGCCGGTCGCCTGCGTGTACTGCGTGGCGCCGGCGCGGACCGCGCGCATCGCGGCTTCCTGGACCAGCGGCGGGGCGGTGAAGTCGGGTTCGCCGATGTTCAGGAAGATCATCGGGCGGTCGGTGTCGGCGACTTCGCGCGCCAGCGCCGACGCCGCCTTGGCGACCTCCATCACATAGAACGGCTCGATCTTCTCGGCGCGCTGCGAGACCCTCATGGGCGGGCTTTTCCGGTGGCGCGGTCGGCCTCGACCTCGGCGGGGCGCAGCGCTGGCGCGAGGCCGTTGAGCACGGCGTTCACGTACTTGTGGCCGTCGGTGCCGCCGAATTCCTTGGCCAGCTCGATGCACTCGTTGAGCACCACGCGCCACGGCACGTCGAGGCAATGCTTGAACTCGTAGACGCCGATCCACATCACGGCGTGTTCGACCGGCGAGATCTCTTCCATCTTGCGGTCGAGCAGCGGCAGGATCAGCGCGTCGAGCTCGGCCGATTCGTTGATCGAGCCGTGCAGCAGCGCGTCGTAATGCGCCGCGTCGGCCTTGTGGAAGCCCGCGAGGTCGCGCGTGAAGTGGTCGATGTCGGTCGGGTCGTTGCGGCCCACCAGGTACTGGTAGAGCGCCTGCAACGCGAACTCGCGCGCGCGGCTGCGGTTGGACTTGGCCGAAGCCTTGCGTGTGCCGGTGGACTTGAGGCCCGTGCGGGTCTGGCGCGGCTTGCCGCTGTCGGTCGTGATGTCGTCGGTCATGAAAGGGTGGCCAGCAGTCGCGCCATCTCGACGGCAACGCGCGCCGCGTCGCGGCCCTTGTCGGTCTGGCGCGCCACGGCTTGTTCGAGGTTTTCGGTGGTGAGGATCGCGTTGGCGATGGGGAGGCTGTAGTCGAGTGCGATGCGGCTCACGCTGGCACCGGATTCATTGGCGACCAGCTCGAAGTGGTACGTCTCGCCGCGGATGATGCAGCCCAGCGCGACCAGCGCGTGGCAGCCACCGCGCTCGGCCATCGCCTGCAGCGCGACCGGCACTTCGAGCGCGCCGGGCACGCGGACGTGCTCGATGTCGCCGGCGGCAACGCCGAGCGCTTCGAGTTCGGCCAGGCAGGCGGCGGCGAGCGCGTCGGTGATGTCTTCGTTGAAGCGCGCCTGGACGATGCCGATGCGCAGGCCCTTGCCGTCGAGCAGCGCCTCGGCGCCCTTGTTTGCGTGCAGCATGCGGTCAGTCCTTGTGGATGTAGCTGTCGATCTCGATGCCGTAGCCGGCCGCCATGCTGGGCATGCGACGCGGCGCACCGAGCACCTTCATGCGGTGCACGCCGCATTCGCGCAGGATCTGCGCGCCCACGCCATAGCTGCGCAGGTCCATGCGGCCGCGCTCGGGTGCCTGCGCCGGACGCGCGGTGCCTTCGAACTGCGCAAGCAGCTCGGCGCCGGTTTCGCCGCAGTTCAGCAGCACGGCCACGCCCTTGTCCTGCTTTGCGATGTAGCCGAGGCTCGCGTCCAGGCTCCACGAATGCAGCGAGCGGTTGGTTTCGAGCGCGTCGAGCACCGACAGCGGCTCGTGGACACGCACGGGGACGGCCTCGTCGGCGCTCCAACGGCCGCGCACCAGCGCCAGGTGGACGCCACCGCTCGGCTGGTCGACGAAGGCATGCGCCGTGAAAGTGCCGAACGCCGTCTGGATCTCGCGCGAGCCGACCTTGCGGACCAGCGATTCGTGGCGGCTGCGGTGTTCGATCAGCGCGGCGATGGTGCCGATCTTCAGGCCGTGTTCGGCCGCGAAGACCTGCAGGTCGGGCAGGCGCGCCATCGTGCCGTCTTCGTTCATCACCTCGCAGATCACCGAAGCGGGCGAGCAACCGGCCATCGCAGCCAGGTCGGAGCCGGCTTCGGTATGGCCGGCACGCATCAGCACGCCGCCGTCGACTGCCTGCAACGGGAAGATGTGGCCTGGCTGGACGAGGTCGGCCGCGACCGCATTGGGTGCGACCGCGGCCTGCACGGTGCGCGAGCGGTCGGCGGCCGAGATGCCGGTGGTCACGCCTTCCGCCGCCTCGATCGACACCGTGAAGGCGGTCGAATGCTTGGCGCCGTTGCGCGACACCATCGGCGGCAGGTTGAGCCGCTCGCACATCTCACGCGACAGCGTCAGGCAGATCAGGCCGCGCGCATGGCGGGCCATGAAGTTGATGGCTTCGGGCGTGATGTGGTCGGCGGCGATGACGATGTCGCCTTCGTTCTCGCGGTCTTCCTCGTCGACCAGGATGACCATGCGGCCGGCGGCCATCTCGGCGACGATGTCTTCGACCGGCGAGATCGGGGCGGGCGCGAGCCCGCTGCGCGGCGCCGCGATGGACGTGACGGATGCGTTCATGTGTTGTTGTCTTTCTTTGGAGTCGGGAGCGCGCCGGCCTGGAGCATGCGCTCCACGTAGCGCGCGACCGTGTCGATTTCGAGGTTGACGCGGTCGCCCGCATGCAGCGTGCCGAGCGCCGTGTTCTCGACCGTGTGCGGAATCAGGTTGATGCTGATCTCGGCGCCTTCGGCCACGTCGGCCACGCTGTTGACGGTCAGGCTCACGCCGTTGACAGTGATCGAGCCCTTGTAGGCCAGGAAGCGGGCGAGCGCCGGCGGTGCCATCACGCGCAGTTCCCAGCTCTCGCCGACCGGCGCGAAATGGCTGATGTGGCCGATGCCGTCGACATGGCCCGAGACGATGTGGCCGCCGAGGCGGTCATGGGCGCGCAAGGCCTTTTCGAGGTTGACGCGGCCATCCGCTTCAGCAAGACCGGCGGTCTTGTCGAGCGATTCGGCCGAGATGTCGATGGTGAAAAGCTGTTGTGCCGGCTCGAGCGAGGTGACGGTCATGCAGGCACCGTTGAGGGCGATGCTGTCGCCCAGCCCCACGTCGTCGAGATAGCCCTCGGGCGTGGCGATGCTGAGTCGCTTGCCATAGGTTGAAGAGCTGCCGAGGTCGCGTACGGCGGCGATGCGCCCTACGCCGGTGATGATTCCGGTAAACATCCCGGCATTTTCGCACTAGAGCTGGCCCCCCGGCTTTTCACGCGCTCTGCGCATGTAATTCGCCACCCCCCGAGGGGGAGGCGGCCGCCTTGGGGCGGCCCGGCGGCGGCCCCTTTGCCGCCTAGAACGCGTCGTGTCCGGCGACGCGGGCGACGATGCGCAGGTCGGGGCCGATCAGGTCGACCGAGCGGAACTCCAGGGGCAGGGCGCCGGTCAGCGCCGTGAGCGGACCACCGGGGAAGGGCTGGCTGGCGATGTCGAGGCCACTGCCGATCAGCTTGGGCGCAAGGTAGACCAGGAGTTCGTCGACCAGGCCTTCGCGCAGCAGCGAGCCGTTGAGCTTGTGGCCGGCCTCGGCGTGCAGTTCGTTGATGCCCCGTGCCGCAAGGTCGGCCAGCAGGGCGGCGAGGTCGACCTTGCCGTCGGCGTTCGGCAGGCAGGTGATCGTGGCGCCGCGCGCTTCGAGCGCCGCGGCGCGTGCCTCGTCGCGTTGGGCGGCGTAGATCCATACGGCGCGGTCGCCCGAAAGGATGCGTGCGCCGGGCGGCGTCTGCAGTTGGCTGTCGACGACCACCAGATGCGGTTGGCGCGGTGTTTCGACCAGCCGCACGTCGAGCATCGGATCGTCTTCGATCACCGTGCCAACGCCGGTGAGGATGGCGCCGGCCCGAGCCCGCCAGGCATGACCATCGGCGCGCGCCGCCGGTCCGGTGATCCATTGGCTGACGCCGTTGTGCAAACCGGTCTTGCCGTCGAGCGATGCGGCGACCTTGAGGCGCACCCACGGCGTCTTGCGGATCATGCGGCTGAAGAAGCCGATGTTGAGTTCGCGCGAGGCCTCGGCGCCGGGGCCGACTTCCACTTCGATGCCTGCGGCGCGCAGCCGCTCGAAGCCCTGGCCCGCCACCAGTGGATTGGGGTCGGCCAGCGACGCAACCACGCGGCCGATGCCGGCGGCGATCAATGCGTCGCAGCAGGGGCCGGTTCGGCCGTGGTGCGAGCACGGTTCGAGCGTGACGTAGGCCGTCGCACCCGCGACCGAATGTCCACTGGCTTCGGCGTCACGCAGCGCCATGATTTCGGCATGCGGCCCGCCTGCGCGCTGCGTATGGCCGATGCCGATCAATTGGCCATCGGCGTCGGCGAGTACGCAGCCGACGCGCGGGTTGGGATCGGTCAGGTAGAGCGATTGGCGCGCTGCATCGAGCGCGCGAGCGATGCCGTCCAATGCTGCCATCAGCCGGCGCGGGCCGCTGTGGCCGCTTCAGTCGTCGGCGCCGCCCAGGCAGCGTCTGTCGGTGGCCGACGTGGGCGTGCACAGCCGCACGCGGCCGGTGGTTGCGAGGATGACGCGCCGCGTCTGTGGGATGACTTCGCTGTCGGGAACATCGTTTCGGAGAATGTTGAAGGTGAGGTTGCCGGGTCCGCCGTCGGCCTTCCTGGCAAAGCCGGAACCATCGTAGCGTACGTAGGGCGGGCTGGCCTTGGCACTTCCGCTGCCGCTGATCGAGAGGAAGCCGCCCTTGATCGGCCGCCTCAGTACGACCATGTCGACACCTTCGTCGTAGCGCGCATTCCAGTTGACATCGACGAAAGCGACGAAGCCTTCGCTCCAGTCGGCGTGAGCGTCGTCCAGCGGCGTGACCAGCGCGGGCAGGTTGCGTTTCAGCGCCGCTGAGCGCGCGGCGTTGAGCGCCGCCACGAACGAATTGGCGACCGCTGTCAGTTCTGAGTTGCGCAGGAGACCGCTGAAAGAAGGCGCTGCCGCGGTCATCAAGATGGCCAGGATCGCGAGCGTCACCAGCAACTCGACCAGCGTGAGGCCGCGAATGCGATCTGGCGTACGTGTCACTGCGTCATCGCCAGCAAAAGCCGGGCTCGGTGCGCCGCGTCCCGTCGCAGTCCTTGCGGCTGGTGCTGTCGATCCACAGCGTACCGGCCGCTGCGTCCGGTTGCTGCGGTGTGGCGTAGACGCGCACGCATTCGTTCAGCGACAGTGCGCCGCCGCTTTCGACTTCGCACTCGGCCGCACCGAGGAGGTAGCTCGTGCTGGTGCGCTGCTCGCCGGCATAGGTCTTGAAAGGCGCAGTGGCGTCGCCCAACGCCGTCTTGCGATAGCTGCCGGCTTGCGTCATGTGGCGCTCCTGCTGCTGCATGAGCTCGGCCAGCGCCGCGCGGGCCTCGGTGCGGCGGCCCTTGAGGACCGTCTCGACGTACGAGGGGTACGCGATTGCCGAAAGGATCGCAATCACCGCCAGTGCAACCATCAGTTCGATGAGCGTGAAGCCACGTGCGGCGCCGTTTTGCATGGTCAGCGCCGTTGCGTCAGTTGGCCGCATTTTTCAGGTCCTGGTAGTTGTGGATGCGTCGCCAGCTGAGCACGCCCCAACGTCTGCTGCGCGGCAGCACGATGCCGGTCGTCTGCACGCCGCCGGTGCCGGTCACCAGCACACGGCCTGTGCTCTCGCTGCTTCCGCTGCCCGGGCCGGTGTAATTGCCAACGACGGCTGCGCCTGCCTGCAGAACGATCGGTGTCGATGGCATGCCAACTGTCGACGCGACGAACTCCGCTGCGCCGGTCGCCAGCTGCACGAACCATGTATTGCCGCCCCCGCCATCGCAGGCTTGGGCCGCATCGGGCGGAATCAACGACGAGAACACGAGGCCGCTCCCGAACGTCTGCATCGCACCGGTCTGCCGTTCGCCGCGCCCGGGCAGGTCGATGTACCAGCCGGCCCGCTGGGTCGTGTCGCCGTCTCGCAGCGGCCGTCCCCACGCGAAGTCCGGGACGGCGATGCGACGCGGTCCATCGGGTGCGCCCGCTGCGAGTCGTGGTCGGCCGCTGATTGCACTCGCTCCGCCAGAGGCGTCCGGCACGGAGCCTGCGCTGTCGTACAACGCGTAGACCGACTGCACCGAAGCCGCGGCGTTGTCGGCGGGCTCCAGGTATTTGCCGGTGCCGAAGGCCACGATCACGCTTCGCTGCGGGCCTGCAGCCAACAGGGGCGCCATGCTGATCGGTTGCGCGCCCTGCGTGTCATCGGCCGCAATGAAGAGTGGCATTGGCGTCGTCCCGCTCTTGAAGGCCGACAAGTGCGCCATGTCCCATTGCGCCTGGCTTGCCTTCAGGAAGTCGAGCTTCCAGAGTCGCCCGTGCAAATCGCCGAAGTAGATGTAGCGGACCTCGCCGGCAGCGCCTGTGGTTGCGCTGAAATCGAGCACGCCCGGCGAGATCGTGGCTGCGAGCGCGGCATCCATTGGTATGGAAATCTTGAAGTAGTTGCTATTGAGCTTCCATGCGGTCCCTGGCGGTTTGGACAGGTCGAGCAGGAAGAGGGCGGGGCCGCCCGTGGCAGCACGGCCGTCAGAAACCGCGCTGTTCACGCCGCTGGCGACCACGGCGTAGCTCCGGTAGGTGGCCGCGGTCTTGGCATTGGCCGCCGCGTTGGTGCGTAGCTTGAGTATTTGGGGGGCTCGCAGAACGTTGCCGATGTCGGCGTCGTCCCGGTCGGTGAACTCCCAAAGCACTTTCGATGCATCGAACGTGGCCGGGTCGCTCACATCGAGCGCGAACACGCCCTGGCCGCCGGCGCCGGTGCCGCTGACCAGCACCGTGGCCCAGGCCGTGCTGCCGTCGGCGCGCACGAGTTCCGCGTCCGCAACGCCCGGCGTGCCGTCGACGAAGCTGCGGTGCGCGCCGGTGTTGTAGCCCGGCGCGCTCAGCTCGCTGAGCTGCGGGCCCATCCAGCTCGGTATGTACGCGAACAGTTCGTTGCCATTGGCCGCATCGAACGCGTGCAGCATGCCGTCGTTTGCGCCGGCAAAGACAGCGTGGGTGCGTGCCTGATGGCTTGCCAGAAAGCTTCGGTAAGTCTCGGACCCGATGCCGGCGGACGGCGCACCGACATGGACGACGCCTGATTGAATGAAGTCGCCGAGCCGGCTGTCGCGCTGGCGAAAGAGGCGGCTTTCCTGCGTTCGATCGCCACGCAGGAAGGACAGTCGCGCTTCGCCCAGACCATCTTCAACGGCGCTCCTGGCCGGTGGTCGATTCAACAAAGCCTTCAGGCTGTAGCCCGGTGTGTCTTCGATGCGATTCCAGAGAAAGGGCGTTGCCGTAGCCTGCAAGGCGTCGACACGGCCGATGACGATGTTGCGGTGGGCGATGTCGAATCCTGGCGCATCGAGTTGCGCAGCGGCGGACCAGCGGGCTGCCTTCGCGACGGCAACCTGCGACTGGCTGCCGGCGCTCATTGTCAAAGGGACCGCGAGCAGGTCACCGCTCCAGCGCCGCGGGTCGTATTGGGTCTGGTAGCCGTCGATGGGTTTGTCCGGATCGATGCGATCGCTGGTGGCGGCGACCGCCGCGATGGCCCTGTCGGGCTTGGCGATGTCGGAGATCAGTTCATCCAGGCCGTCGAGCAGCGCACGGGCGTCGGTCGCCATGCGGTAGCTGCGCGGCTCACCGGGGGCTGCGGCGTTCTCCCAACCGCTGTCGTCGGGCCGGCCTTTCGCATCGATGAAAGGATTGCCGTCACCTGTCGCATCGTCGAACGCGCCGTACTTCGCTGCAAGAAAGAGCGGGCTGCGGCGGCGCATCTCGAAGTCCGCGCTGGCGTTGGCCTCGTTCAGATCCAGCGCATGGGTGCGGATTCTCATGCCGGGCCGTTGGCGGCCGGGCTGCGCTGACCAGGAAGTGCCCCGCACGTCTTGCGCGTGGGCCCAGTACGCCAGTCCAGCCATGTAGTAGCCACCGCCATTGGCGCCCGCAGCGGCGGTCGCCATGTCGAAGAGCGAAGGGACCGGTGCGTGTCGACTGTCTGTGCCCGCGCGTGGCGCCATCGATTCGAGCCGTGCGACGCGGCTTGTCCAGTCGATGAAGTCGGGTTCGTTGTTTGCGGGATCGGCCGCGCGTGCGAACTCGTATGCGTCGAGTCGTGTCGTGTTGCCGGGTATCGACTTGTCGTTGTTCGCATTGGCGTCTCCAATCGCCAGGATGTCGTTGCGCACGCAGGCATGTCGTTGCGTCGACACGCCGTTCGCATGCGGATCTGTCCAGGCGCCTTGAGCGGGGAAGCCGGCCTTCATCGGATCGGTGACTCCCTCGGCCGCCGCCGCGGTTGGCGGGAGGCCTTGCAGGTAGCGCAGTGCTTCGTAGTACAGCTCGCTCAGCGGACGGCGCTGCCGATAGGTGCCCTCGACCGGCTCGCGACCCAGGCGGTTGATGTATTCGATGGCGCCGCTGTGGCCTTCAGCCGCTCCGTCTGGGTTGGGCCGAAGCACACCGGTCGACGGATCCCATTCGAGCGCGTCGTCTGCCTGCATGTCCGCCGGCTTCATCGGCGCGCGCAGCACGCCGCCATAGCGCTCGTCGCGGTCGTCCAGCAGGTAGCCGAAGACGGCGACACGCAGCCTGTCGCCGTGACGCTGCAGCGCGCCGGTCGGCTTGAAGTCGCCATGCGGATAGGGCGTGCAGTAGGTGCTGCGTGGATCTTGCAGGTCGCCCGATCCGGCGGTCTCGCAGACCTTGACCCGGACCCGAAATGCACGCTCGCCGGCGAGCGTGGCGCCAAGAGCTGCGCCGTCCCCTGGGTCGGTGCAATTGCCGATCGCGGATGTGCCGAAATGCACGCGGTCGAGGCAGTTGGCAACGAAGACCCTGCCGGTCCAACTGCCGAGCAACGCTGCGGGCAAGGCGTCGTGCGCATCGTCTGCATTGATCGACTTGCCAGGAAAATCCGCCGTGTTGTTGAAAAAGCTCGCGGGCAGCATGGCGCGTTGCAGGACGGTCAGGTCAGGCGTATCGACGATGCGGTCGCCACCGGTCAGGCCGATGCGCAGCAGATCGAGCGTCGACGCCGTTGCCCAGTTCATGAAATTGCCGCTGAAGCCCGCGCCCCTGCACCGTCGGGCGTCTGCCGCGGCACGCCGCTCGAAGCGGCGCACCACGGGATCGGCATCGTCGACATAGGCGTAGCAGCTTTCCGTGTCGAAGTAGCCGAGGTATTCATTGGCCGGTGCATAGACCGGCTGCCGGTGTTGTGCGCCGGCCGTGGACGTGCCGATCGACAGCACCAGAGCGAGCGCGGGTTTCGGCCCGCCAACTCCCGACAGCGGCTGAGACGAAAGAGCAATGGTTGCGACCGGTGCACTTTGCCCCGCGGCCCACCAGGACGCGCCCGACATGCTCAGCAAGGCGGCGATCAGGAGTCCGTGCAGTGCGGGCCGCATTGGTCAGTCCCTCTTCTTTCGGTAGACCATCTGCAGCAGGGCCTGGACGTCCTGTCGTGGCCCGAAGCCCAGCGCAGTGACGCGGTACACGTAGCCTGTCTTGCGGCGCAGGTCTGCAAAGACCTCGCCATCGGGGACCGCTTCGATGATGTAGCGCGGCTTCAGTGCAGGCATCAGGCCGTTGCCGCCGTCGGCATCGGCTGCGGCGAAAGAACGTCCGGTGAATTCGCCGAACGAAACGGTGCGGGAGCGTGCTTGTGGCGCGACGAAGTCGACCGTCAGCCACACCGGTTGACCCGCGAGCGCCGGCATGCAAAGGCCCTTGCCATGTCCGCTGCCGGCGTCGCCGCAGCCATCCTTGAAATCTGCGGCGCTGTCGGCAGCGAAGACTTCGGGCCGGCTGAGTGCTGTCGCGCCGGTGCCATCGATGTCGTAGGCGGCATCGGCCAGTGCGGCTTCGGCGGACTGCAGCGCCAATTGCAGATCGCGGTCGTTGCGCGAGCCACGCTCGCTCATGATTGCGATCTCGACCGCCGCCAGCCCCAGCATCGACACGACGATCATGATCATCATCACCGTCAGGAGGGCCGCGCCGCGCTGTCGCGTCGTCAGCAACGAAATCGGCGGGGTCGGTCGCGGGGCGTGACGGCGCATCAGAGCTGCTGCATGTTGCGCAGATGGACCGTGAAGCTCAGCGTCTGCCGTAGCCGGCCGTCGCCTGGTGCGTTGTAGATGCTCCCGACGTCCTCAGCCGACGCCATTGGCGCGCCCAGCGGGTAGAGCACGATCGGCAGATTCTTGTCCTGCAGGGAGCCGGCAGGGCCGCGCAGCACCATGCCGATACGCAGCGCACGCACCCGCTGCCAGTTGGTGAGCGTGGCCGCTTCATCGCCGGCAACGATCATCTGATCGGCGCGCAGGTATCGGTCGGGCACGCCATCCGCAGCCTCGGTCGGTGCGGCATGGGGCGTGACGCCATCGACGCCGTAGAGGACCTGGAAACTCTCTACACCCTGCACGATGGGTTGCGTGCCGGCGCGCATTGCGGCCGTGGTGCCGACGCTGCACATGAGCGAGGGCTCGTTGTCGCTACCGACATCGACGTAGAAGACGCTTACCAGCAGATCATTGCGGGACGTGGGCACGACATCGGCGGCGTTGCCCATGCAATTGATCAAGGCCTTGTCCGTGGTCGTCGCGCCGGGAACTCGCTCGCTCGCCTGGGCGCGCACCACGAGCACGTCACTACCGTTGGCGCACGCGCTCCCGGCGCTGCTCGCACAGCCTGTGGAGCGACTGCCGTTGATGCCGACGGCGCCGATTGGCTGGAGTGCGTTGTCGTAGCCCTGCACGTACGCGACGGGTGTCCCGGTCGTCGCCAGCTTGAAGGTCGTGCCCTGTGTCTCGACAGCGTACCCGACGTCGAGGTAGCCACTTTGAACCGCTGTGCGGAGGATCACGTCGACCGCGAAGCGCGCGTTGTCCTGGAGCTGGCTCACCGCATCGACCGTCGAGAAGCCGCGCCGTGCCAGCAACAGTGCAGCGCTGGAGGCCGCGACGATGGTCGATGTCAGCGCGAGTGCGACCAGCAGTTCGACCAGCGTCAGTCCGTGCATGCGACGGCGCGGCGCAGATGTCATGAAGGAACGCCCAGTGCGGCCGGCATGCTGACAAGCGGACGGCTGTCGCGTGCACCCGGATCCTCGACGGCATCGCTGCTCTTGCGCGAGCGGTCAGTCCCGCCGCGGCGCCATCCGAGCTTGATTTGAACGATGCCTCCACTGTGCGTGCAGTCCCAGCGAGGCCGGCCGTCGATGTCGTAGGGTGCTTCGTCGAAGCAGACGGTGGCGCGTGCGCCAGGCAACCCGCCGTTTGCGGTATCGACCAGCCGGGCCAGCCATTCGGCGATGTCCCATCGAGCGACATCGATCGGGCTGCAGCCGCCGCTGAGCGTGCAATCCACTGACGACGCAGGTGCAGCACCGCTGAACCCATCGACAAGGTAGGGATTGGCGGCCGCGCTGCTTTGCATCGCAACCGCTTGATTGCTCTGCATGCGCTCCGCCAGTTCGGTGGCAAAGCGTATGGCCAACACTTGGAGTCGCGACTCGCGGTGGCCCTGCAACGCGCCGGCCTGCAGCGCAACCATGCCCAACAGTCCGAATGACAAGAGCAGAAGAGAAACCAGAATCTCGATCAGCGTGAAACCAGCGCAGTGGCGTGGCGCGCAATACCTGCGTTGCAATGGCATTCCCCGGTAGGTGCAGTCGCGTTGGGCTGCGACGTGAATCGGAATTTTGAGGGCGCAGGCGCTGCATGCCGAGGCCGTTCAGCACAGCTCCTGCGCCGTTCGGCGGTTGGGGCCGCGTTCATTCGGAGTGGAATCTCTTCCGGAAGCTTTCTCTTTGTTTGTTGTCCATCGCAATCAGCGTCCGTAGAGGCGCGAGCATCTCGGCGTGTTGCGGAAAGTGGTAAACACTCTTGCCTTGCTTGATTGCTGCAACCATTCCATCCAGATCCATGTCCGCTCTTTGCTTGAGATGGCTCGCTTGCGGCGGTGGGATTGACGTGCGCTTTCCAAATATCGCTGCAACCTGAGTCGGGCCCATTCCCAGAAAATCGCCGATCAGGTGATCGCTGCACTTGCTCGAACTCCAGAGGCGACGAATCGCATCGATGGCTGTCCACGCGTTCACAAGCTTCTTCGATGGCTCGGACTTGGCCCTGCCGCCGTGAGAGGACTTGCGAAGTACGGGCACAGGTTTTGGGCGCACGGGTTGTGAGACCAGGTTGCTTCGTGTCTCCTGAGCGCTGGTCTGGAAAACTTTCGGCCGCCGGTTCAGTTCTGCTGTCGGTGGCATGAACTGTCCTGAGTGGCGGTCCGGACCCGGCTCGTTCGAGCCCGTTTCTCGCCGCGGATCCGTTTGAGTGTCAACGCGTTTGTGCGTGCGGATGTGTTGTGTCCCGTCATGGGCGCGGCCCATCGGACTGCTCGCCGTCTTCTCGATGTCCGCGAAAGATTCCAGCCTGCAGCGCATGTCGCCAATGGCCGCATCTGTCAGCGCGATAGCGCTCCATAGCGCTTGCAACTCGTCGCTGTCGCCGCGCATCAGGATCTCGTTGGTATTTTGATGACGTTGCCAGCTTTTACAGACGCAAAGTACCGCCTCGAGCGGACCCTCGAAGTGCCTCAGGCGTGCAAGGAAGTCTGTGCGGGCTACAAAATTCTGCAGTGGCTCGTTCCGTTGGCGGGTTACCAGCTGCTCGTGAAAAGTGCGTGGCATTCGGGCGAGGTTGAAGACGCCGGCCCGTGTCTGGTAAATCTTGACCGTGGCTGCATCAGGTCCTGCAAGCGTCGCGCCTTCAGATCCGAGGATGCTCAGCGTCCATGGCACCGCAGCCTGTTCGGTGTCCACCAAAGTCTGGAACACGATGGGCGCGGCGCAGATCACGGCGAGCGCTCCGGCCGCGGCACCTGCCGGTAGATCTTCTATCTTTGGTGAGGTGGAGAAATCGCACTCGCTGAATGGGAACGGAATGTCCCATTCGCAAGACATTGCACGCCTCACCCAGCCGAAAGACTCAGCCGAAACACGAAGTTTTCAATGCGTGCGGCCCGATGTCGCAGAGGATGGAGGCCACGGCATACCGGACCGCCGACTGGCTCAGATGTCCTGCAGCAACTGCCTGAATTCGTCCACGTCCTCGAAGCTCCGATACACGGAAGCGAAGCGCACGTAGGCAACTTTGTCCAGGCCCTTGAGCTCGCGCATCACCAGTTCACCGAGCTTCTTCGATCCGATTTCGCGGCGTGCACCTGCAAGCAGTTCCTGCTCGATGCGCAGCAGGGCGGTATCGATCTGCTCGATGCTGACCGGCCGCTTGCGCAGCGCGAGCATCATCGACGCGCGCACCTTGCTGGAGTCGAAGTCGGCGCGGCTGCCGTCCTTCTTTACGACCACAGGGAAGTTGACGTCGGGCCGCTCGTAGGTGGTGAAGCGCTTGTCACAAGCGCCGCACTGCCGGCGACGGCGTACGAAGTCGCCGTCCTCCGACACGCGGGTTTCGACCACCTGCGTTTCAAGATGACCGCAAAAAGGGCATTTCATGCGGTCAGGTCTTTCTGTCCAGCGGTCAGCGGTAGACCGGGAAACGGCTGGTCAGCGCATGCACCTTGGCGCGCACGGCATCGATGTTGGCTGCGTCGCGCGGATTTTCGAGCACGTCGGCCACCAGGTTGGCGGTGGCTCGCGCTTCCTCGTCCTTGAAGCCACGCGTGGTCATCGCCGGCGTACCGATGCGCACACCGCTCGTGACCATCGGCTTTTCCGGGTCGTTGGGGATCGCGTTCTTGTTGATCGTCATGTGCGCGCTGCCCAGCACGGCTTCGGCTTCCTTGCCGGTGATGCCCTTGGAGCGCAGGTCGACCAACATCACGTGACTCTCGGTGCGGCCACTCACGATGCGCAGGCCGCGCGCGGTGAGCGTCTCGGCAACGATCTGCGCATTCTTCACGACCTGCTGCTGGTAGGTCTTGAATTCCGGCGACATCGCTTCCTTGAAAGCCACGGCCTTGGCTGCAATGACATGCATCAGCGGGCCGCCTTGCAGGCCGGGGAAGATCGCGCTGTTGATTGCCTTCTCATGCTGCGACTTCATCAGGATGATGCCGCCGCGCGGGCCGCGCAGACTCTTGTGGGTGGTCGAGGTCACGATGTCGGCGTGCGGTACCGGGTTCGGGTAGACGCCCGCCGCGACCAAGCCCGCGTAGTGAGCGATGTCGACCATGAAAATGGCGCCGACGTCCTTCGCCACCTTGGCGAAACGCTCGAAATCGATGCGCAGCGAGTAAGCCGAGGCGCCAGCGATGATCAGCTTGGGCATGTGCTCATGCGCCTTGCGCTCCATCGCGTCGTAGTCGATGGCTTCGTTGGCGTCCAGGCCGTAGCTCACGACGTTGAACCACTTGCCGCTCATGTTCAGCGGCATGCCGTGCGTCAGATGACCGCCTTCGGCGAGGCTCATTCCCATGATGGTGTCGCCCGGCTTCAGGAAGGCCAGCATCACGGCTTCGTTGGCCGAAGCGCCGCAGTGCGGCTGCACGTTGGCGGCGTCGGCACCGAATATCTGCTTGATGCGGTCGATGGCCAGTTGCTCGGCCACGTCGACGTGTTCACAGCCGCCGTAGTAGCGCTTGCCCGGGTAGCCTTCGGCGTACTTGTTCGTGAGTTGCGAGCCTTGGGCCTGCATGACGGCCGGAGAAGCATAGTTCTCGCTGGCGATCAGTTCGATGTGGTGTTCCTGGCGGGCGTTCTCGGCCTGGATGGCGGCCCAAAGTTCGGGGTCGGTCTGTTCGACCAGGATGTCGCGGTGGTACATGGCAGTCCTTTGAAGACGGTGGTCCTTGTTCTTCAAATCAAACAAGGGCTGCCCAGGCGAACGGCTGATCGCCCGGACGGTGCCGGGCGGTACGCTTCCCAGTGGTAGTCCACGTCAGCGCAAACCCTTGGAAAGATTGCGCCTATCGCCAGTCGCGTACCCCTCAAGTGTAGCCGAGCAACGTGCCGACTCAGCTCAGGAATCAGCGAGCAGGGCGACCTTCTGGGCGTCTGGCGACGTCTTTTCGGGCGCCGGCGTGGTGGCGACCGGCAGGGGTGGCACGGCGGGCTGGGTACGCATGGCAGGCGGCGCAGGCTGCGAAGGCCAGGTCGGCAGCGAACGGCCGTTGGCCACCAGGCGAAGACGCTCGTGTTCTGCCATCACTTTGGCGGCATAACCGCCGTCGTTCTCCATATTTGCAGCCCCGACGTAATAGCGCAGGCCACCCTCCAGTGAGCCCGCGCGCGAGATGCATTCCAAGAGAACCTTGACGCCGACCCGCATATTTGTAATCGGGTCGAAGGCAGTGAGCGCGCCGCCGGCACTCTCGTATTTCTCGGTATGGACGCGGGTCATCACCTGCATCAAACCTTGAGCACCCACTTGGCTCTGCGCGAACGGGTTGAAGCTGGACTCGACGGCCATGATCGCGAGGATCAGCGTCGGGTCGAGCTTGGTGTTCTTGCCCAATTGGTAGGCCTCGGACACCAGAACGCTCAGAGGTTCAGCGGCCACGCTGTACTTCTTGCTGAGCCAGTAAGCGACGGCCGCTTGCTGTTTCGGAAGCTCCAGCGGGCTCGACGCCGTCGTTCGCTCGATGGCGTTCGGCGGGAGCACGATGGCTTCCGGGACTGCAACGGGCAGGCGCGATTGCAACCAGCTCATCAGGTGAACCTCGCCGGTCTGGCGGAGATCGGGGCGTGCCACCAGCGCGAGGCCGGCGAACACGATGGCAAGACCCAGCAGCGCAAAGCCGTTGTGGGTGATTTCGAAGAAGCCGTCAGCTACATCGGAGCCAAAGGTCTTGAGACCTCGGGCAGTGGCTTCCAAAGCCTGGTGCATCGCTTTCCTTTCTGTGCGGCATCTCGGATGCCAAGGCCGCACGAGGGGCGATGGCAAGAGGTGGCGACGTGTGGATGGGTACGAATCAGGTCCGCGCAAAATGGGAGGGGGCGCGGTCGTCTGATCAAGCCGGTCAATTCGGCAGCGGATTTCAGGGTGCCGGGCTGCAGGGGCAGCGCGGGGCCAGCGGCATTCTAGGAGCGGCTAAATACACGGTCAAGGATAAGGAGATTGATCGTTATTCCTTTTAAGTCTGTTTTGCGACGCCCTTGCATGTGAATATTTCAGATATCGACCTTGGCAAAGCCATTGAAAAAGCGATGGAGAGAACCGTTGCAAATCGTGTTGAGACGTCTTAATCTGAAGGTGCTCGAGTGCTTCGAGCATTGGCCGACACGCATGGACACAGGCGCAATCCATATGTCCCCGTGGGGGCTCCCCTTGGCGGTAATCTCTTGCCGCCAGCGCAGTCGGAACGATTCAACTTCCGGTCCTGCGAAACAGATGGCATGGGCCTCGAGCCCGCCATCGAGCCCGGAAGTTCGGACCTGAGGTCTGGCTTCCGGGCTTTCTTGTTTGCGGCACACTGGCGCGATGAATGCCGCTTCGCTGAGACATAAAAAATGGGTGCGACGGGCAGCGGTCTTGCTGCTGGCATGGCTGGCGCTGTGGCTGCTGGCGTGGTTGGCGGTGCCCCCTTTGGTCAAGAGCCAGCTGCAGAGGATCGCCAGTGAAAAGCTGGGGCGGCAGGTCACGGTCGGCAGCGTCGACTTCAAGCCCTGGACGCTCGAGCTCACATTGAACGATCTGCGAATTGCGGGGACGGGCGGGAGCGACCCGCAACTCGAGATCCGGCGCCTCTACGCCGATGCCGAACTGCAATCCATCCTGCGGCTCGCGCCGGTGATCGACTCACTGCAGGTCGACGCACCGGCAGTTCGACTCACGCGCCTGGCCGATGGCCGTTACGACATCGACGACATCGCCGCGAAGCTGGCAAGTCCGCCGGATGCCCCATCCGGCGCAGCGCCGCGCTTCGCCGTCTACAACATCGCGATTTCAGGTGGTTCGATCGACTTCGACGACCAGACCATCAAGCGCCAGCACACGGTGCGCGACCTCACGCTGCAGGTGCCCGTTCTCAGCAACCTGGGCGCCGAGCGAGACGTGCAGACGGAGCCCAGGCTGGCGTTCATGGTCAACGGCAGCGCCTTTGATTCGAAGGCCCTCGCGTTGCCCTTCGCTGAAAACCGCAAGACGGATGCGCATCTGAGCTTCAAGGGGCTCGATCTCGCACCCTATCTAGGCTACATGCCGGCCGGCCTGCCGGTGCAGCTGCAATCCGGCACGCTGGATGCCGATCTGCAAGTGGATTTCGAGCGTGCGGCCACTGGGGCGCTGAAGGTCACGGGAACGGTTCAAGCCCACGGCGTCAAGGTAGCGGATGCGCGCGCGCACGACCTGCTGGCGTTTCAGTCGCTGAAGCTTGAACTCACGGACGTGCGGCCGCTGGAGGGCGTGTTCCAGTTCGGCGAGATTTCTTTGGACGAACCGCGTCTCATGGTTGCACGGGACGGCAGCGGGCGTCTCGATCTTCTGGCGACCGATCCGGCGACCGGAAAGACCGAGAAGCCGGTTGCGCAAGCGCCAGCCGTGGTTGCCAGCGCACCGGCGGCAAAGCCTTCTCGGCCGCCGGTCAGCGTTGCTGTCGCCAAGCTCCGGCTCAAGGGTGGCGAGATCGGATGGCGCGACGCCACCACCCAACCAGCGGCAGCTATCGACCTCACGCAACTTGCGGTGGAAGCGAGCGCCATCGGCTGGCCCATGGAAAATCCAGCTCAATTCAACGGGTCTGCGTTGGTCGGCGGTGCTGGCATCAAATTCAAGGGCGAAGCGACGGACAAGCGTGCCGATGTCCAGACCGATGTCGCGAGCCTTCCGCTGTCGCTGGCCGCGCCGTATCTGGCGCAGAGTCTGGTGCCGTCGCTCGACGGAAAATTGAGCGGCCAAATCGACGTCGCCTGGGCCGCGCCCAACCTGCGGCTGAAGGCGCGTCGTCTTGCGGCCGACGGGCTCGCGCTGACGCAGGCAAAAACTGCGGTGGCGAGCGTTGGACGTTTCGAACTGGTCGATGCGGAAGCCGACATGACGAAGCACACGCTCGCCATCGCGTCGGTGACCGCGACGAATCCCAAGGTCAGTGTCGAGCGCGACAACCAGCGGCGTTGGATGTTCGAGCGCTGGCTGCGCACGCCCGATGGCGCACAAGCGGCGCCAGTGGCCGCGCCAAAGCCGGCGGAGGCCGAAGTTCCGCCTGCCGGTGCCAACACGCAGCCCTGGCGCCTCAGCATCGACAGTCTGGCAGTCGAGGGCGGCGCGGTTTCCTATTCGGACAAGGCGATAGCCACGCCGATCGCAGTCGAGGTCAGCGACCTCCGGATCAATCTGCAGAAGCTTGCACCGGGCACCAACGCCGTGTCTCCGCTGCAGGTGTCGGGGCGGATCGCGGCGGGCCGGGCCGATCCGGGCCGGGTCGACTACAAGGGCAGCCTGGTGCTCGCCCCGCTGTCCGTGGACGGCCGTCTCGAAGTCGCGGCGGTGCCCGCGCATGCTTTCAAGGCCTATTACGCGGACGCGCTGAACATCGACATCCGTCGCGCCTTTGCCAGCTACCGCGGGACGTTCCGGCTCGCATCCACGCCGGCAGGCGTCGACGTTCGCCTGGCGGGCGACAGCGCACTGGAGGACTTCCGGGCCAACAGCGCGGAGCTGACCCAGTCGCAGTCGCCCGGGCTCGAGCGCGCCAACAATCAATTGCTTGGCTGGAAGGCGCTCGGCTTGCGTGGCATGCAGGTGGCGGTCGTGCCGGGCGCGCCCCTCACCGTCGACGTGCGCGAGACGACGCTGACCGACTTCTTCGCGCGAGTGATCGTCGAGCCGAACGGACGGCTCAATCTGCAGAACCTGACGCGCAAGTCCGCTGCAGAGGCACCCGCCGCAGTGCCGGCCGAGACGCAGCGGGAGCCCGACGGCGCCACGGTCACCACCCGGCCACCGGTCGCGACGGAAGCGCGAAAGGACAACACGTCGCCGCGCTTGAACTTCGGGCCGATGAGCCTCGTGAACGGACGGATCGACTTCACCGACCAGTTCGTCAAGCCGAATTATTCCGCCGACCTGAGCGAACTCACCGGCCGGCTCAGCGCTTTCTCATCGCAACCCGCGAGCCCGGAGGCCGGCATGGCCGAGCTCGAATTGCGAGGCAAGGCGCAGCAGACCGCTGCGCTCGACATCACCGGCAAGATCAATCCGCTCGCCAAGCCGCTGCAACTCGACATCACCGCGAAGATGCGCGACCTCGACCTGGCGCCGCTCACGCCGTATTCAGTGCGCTATGCCGGCCATGGGATCGAGCGCGGCAAGCTGAGCATGGACGTCAACTACCAGGTCACCGGCGACGGGCGCCTGACGGCGACCAACAAGCTGGTCCTGAACCAGCTGCAGTTCGGCGAGGAGGTCAAGGGCGCGCCCAACAGCCTGCCGGTGCGCCTCGCCGTGGCGCTGCTGACGGACCGCAATGGCGTGATCGACGTCGAGATTCCATTGAGCGGGTCGCTCAACGACCCGCAGTTCAGCGTCGGCTCGTTGATCGTCAAGGCGATCGGCAATCTGATCGTGAAGGCGGTAACCGCGCCGTTCAGCCTGCTGACCGGTGGTTTCGGGGGTGGAACGATCGAGTCGAGCGCCATCGCTTTCGAGCCCGGCCTGTCGGCGTTGCCGCCGCAGGCCGGTGCCAATCTGGACAAGATCGCAAAAGCGCTGAACGACCGTCCTGCCTTGCAGATGACGGTGGTCGGCACGGCCAGCCTCGAGAAGGAAGGCGATGCCTACAAGCGCCAGCGGCTGCGCCAGCTCACGTTGTCCGAGAAGCGTCGCGCAGCGGTGCGTGCCGGCCAGCCGGCCACCGCGGACGTCGCGCCGGTGACGGACGCCGAATATCCCGCGCTGTTGACTGCCGTCTACAAGCGAGCCGATATCACCAAGCCGCGCAACCTGCTCGGATTGGCGAAGGATCTGCCAGAGAAGGAAATGGAAGATCTGTTGCTCGCCAGCATTTCGGTCACCGAGGAATCGATGCGCCAGCTTGCGGTGGAACGCGGCGCGGCGGTGCGCGACTACCTGCTCGTGCAGCAGGTTCCGAGCGGTAAATTGTTCCTCGGCGCGGTGAGAACGGGGGCCACGAATGCGTCCTGGAAACCCGCGGCGGAACTCAATCTCGCGACCCGTTGACGCGCTGGTGCGCGTGTCGGTGAAAATAGGGGGGTTTGCCGGCTTTCGTCGGCCTCCAGCTTTTTCATCTTCGACAACGATTTGCGCGCAGTGACCTCTACTTCTTCCAAGCCTCACGACCTCCAGTCCCTCGACACGCTCACCGGCGGTGCGTTCACCGCCCCCACCTCTGGCGAGCGCGCACAGCGCATCCGCGACTGGCTCGCGGGCAACCCGACGCAGGAACAGATGCAGGAGGTGTTCAAGGAACTGAGCGGCCGCGACAAGGGCGCCGCACGCGTCTTGCGCGAAAAGCTCGACGAAATCAAGCGTGCCAAGGGCCAGGAGGCGATCGCCGCCGAATGGGCTCAGAAGGCCGAGGCGCTCCTCGCCCAGGCCAAGCTCAACATCGCCGACGCGATGGCCTGGCAGCGTGACGCGGCCAAGGCCGGCGCACCGCTCTCGCGCGAACCGCTGGCCGGTTTCAAGGTAAAGCTCGCTGAGCGCGTGAAGGGCATCGACGATCTGCAGCACCGTGTGCAGGTGCAACGCGAAGCCGCCGTGCTGCTCGCGCAGCGCTTCGAAGTGCTGTCGACCAAGGGTTGGCGTGATGCCCAGGCAGCCGAGGAGGCGTTGCGCGCCGACGTCGCGCACTGGCAGCAACAGGCGGCCGATATCGCGTCCGACGCCAACTGGAACAGCCTCGACGCCCGCTTTGCACCGCAGCTCGATGCGTCGAAGGCGCAACTGCTCGTCGTGTCGGATGCCTTCCATGGCGCGCTGGCGCAGACGCTGGCGGCAGCTGCCGATGCCGCGGCGCCGCTGCCGCCGGTGCCGGTCTGGGCTGACGAATTGCGAGCGGCTCGTGGCCAGCCGCTCGAATCGGCGCCTGCAGCACCGGCCAAGCCGGCGGCACCCAAGGTCGATCCCGAGAAACGCGCCGTGGCGCAGGAAGCCGTCACGGTCGCACTGACCAAACTCGAACAACAGACCGCCGAAGGCCATGCCAAGGGCAGTTCGGGTGCCGCGGCCGCGCTGCGCGCCGTGCTCAAGGAACACGGCAAGCTGGTCGAGGCGCCTCTCGAGGCACGCGTGCACGCAGCCCTGGTGGCGGCTGGCGAACTCGAAGGCTGGCAGCGCTGGAGTGCCGACAAGGTGCGCGAGGAGCTCGTCGCCAAGGCCGAAGGACTGCTCAAGCGTCCGGAAGGCCAGGCGCTCGGCGGCCGCAAGATGCAGGAAACGCTGCGCTCGCTGCGTGACCAATGGAAGCAGGCCGACCAAGGTGGCGCACCCAACCATGCGTTGTGGAAGCGTTTCGACGAGGCTTGCAATGAAGCCCACAAGGTGGTCGAAGCCTGGCTTGAGAAGGTGCGTGCCGACGCGGCCGAACATCGCGCGCATCGCGTCGCGCTGATCGAGGAGGTCAAGGCCTGGGTCGCCGAGCATGCGGCCGGCACCGACCTGAAGTCGCACAACCGTGCGCTGCATCAGTTTGCCGACCGCTGGCGCGATGCCGGCCATGTCGGCGAGAAGGTGTTCGCCGAACTGCAGTCCCAGTGGAACGAAGCCTTCGGCGCTGCACGCGCACCTTTCGAGTCGGCGCAGAAGGCCAGCATCGATCGTCGCCAGGCCATGATCGCCGAAGCAGTCGAACTCGGCGCCGCGCCGATGCTGCGGATCGACGCGGTCAAGGCGCTGCAGCAACGCTGGCAGGCCGAGGCACAGAGCGTGC
>JAZKDL010000486.1:0-1920 GCA_040387575.1 Pseudomonadota bacterium | reverse complement strand
CCGGCCATCTTGCGGATGCGGTGCGCCCGCGCGACCAGTTCGCGCGAGCCGCACAGCGCCGAACCGACCGGCGCACCCAGACCCTTGCTGAAGCAGACCGACACGCTGTCGAAGCACTGCGCGATGCGGCGCGCCTCGTCGCGCACGTCGCGTCCGGTCTGCGCCGCCTGAGCGGTCGCCGCATTGAAGAGACGTGCGCCGTCCAGGTGCCTCTGCAGCCCGTGCGATTTCGCCAAGTCGGTCGCGGCCTGGACGTAGTCGAAAGGCAGCAGCTTGCCGCCCAGCGTGTTCTCCAGTGCCAGCAGCCGTGTACGCGCGAAGTGCGCGTCGTCGGGCTTGATGGCGGCCTCGATCTGCGCGAGCGGCAGCGTGCCGTCGGCCGCGTGGTCGAGCGGCTGCGGCTGCACGCTGCCGAACACCGCCGCACCGCCGCCTTCCCAGCGGTAGCAATGCGCCTGCTGGCCGACGATGTACTCGTCGCCGCGGCCGCAATGCGACAGCACCGCGCAGAGGTTGCTCTGCGTGCCGGTCGGCATGAACAACGCCGCCTCGAAACCCAGCATTGCGGCGATCTTTTCCTGCAGCGCATTCACGCTCGGATCGGTGCCGAAAACGTCGTCGCCGAGCGGCGCGGCCATCATGGCGTCGCGCATCGCTTGCGTCGGTTGGGTGACGGTGTCGCTGCGCAGGTCGACGGGTCGGCTCATGGCATTCACTCCAAAAAGTTCTTGAGCATCGCGTGGCCGTGCTCGGTGAGGATCGATTCAGGATGGAACTGCACGCCCTCGATGCGCACGTCATGCGCAAAGCCGGTGTGCTTCACACCCATGATCTCGCCGTCATAGGTCCATGCAGTGACGGCCAGCGCCTCGGGGCAGCTTGCGCGCTCGATCGCCAGCGAGTGGTAGCGGTTGACCACGAACCTCTCCGGCAGCCCTGCGAACACGCCTTCGCGCGTGGTCGTGATCTCGCTGGTCTTGCCGTGCATCAACTGCTGCGCGCGCACGATGCGTCCGCCGAAAGCCGCGCCGATCGCCTGATGGCCGAGGCACACGCCGAGGATCGGCAGCTTGCCCGCAAAAGCCTGGATCGCCGCCACCGACACGCCCGCCTCCGCCGGCGAGCAGGGCCCGGGCGATATCACGAGCCGCGCGGTGCCGGCGGCGATGCGCTCGCCGATCTGCGCCACGCTGATCTCGTCGTTGCGCTGCACTTCGACCTCGGCGCCCAGTTCACCGAAGTACTGGACGATGTTGTAGGTGAAGCTGTCGTAGTTGTCGATCATCAGAAGCTTCATGGCTTGCTCACGATCCGGTGCACGCCCTTCACCACAGGGAAGACGTTGAAGTTGATCAGCAGGCCCAGCTTGAGGCCCGACACGCGCAGCGCCGCCATGACCTGCGCGCGATGCAGATCGTTCAGCGCATCGACCGTTCGCAGCTCGACGATGACCGACTGCTCGATCACGAAGCCGGCCCGGTACACCTCGCCGAGCGGCCGGGACTTGTACATGGCCGACAGCGGCACGTCGCGCGCAAAGCCGATCTCGCGCTCGGCAAGTTCGATCGCCAGCGCCGCCGAATACGCCTGCTCGAGCAGACCGGTGCCGAGCACCCGCTGCACTTCGACCGCTGCGCCGATGATCTCGTGTGAAAAGTCGTTCTGTATCTCGTTCATCGCGTTCACTCCAATCCCTCTTCCACCAGTTCCGCGGCACGCAGCAGCGCACGCGCCTTGGCCTCGGTCTCTTTCCATTCGAGCTCGGGCACCGAGTCGGCCACCACCCCGGCCGCCGCCTGCACGTGCAGCACCTGATCCTTCACGATGCCGGTGCGGATGGTGATGGCGACGTCCATGTCGCCGGCGTAGCTGATGTAGCCGCAGGCGCCACCGTAGATCCCGCGCTTGGTCGGCTCGAGC
>JAZKDL010000485.1:0-2095 GCA_040387575.1 Pseudomonadota bacterium | reverse complement strand
ACCTTGGCATCGGCCAGCTTCTCGAGCTCGACGCGGGTTTCCATGCCGATGCGCTTGATGCGCTCGCCCTTGTCGCCGATCACCATCGCCTTGTGGCTGTCGCGCTCGACCACGATGGTCGCGGCGATGCGCAGCAGGCGCTTCTGGCCCTTCTTCTGCGGCGGCTCTTCCTCGAACTTGTCGATGATCACTGTCGAGGTGTAGGGCAACTCGTCGCCGGTCAGGCGGAACAGCTTTTCGCGAACCAGTTCGCCGGCGAGGAATTTCTCGCTGCGGTCGGTGAGTTCGTCCTCGTCATAGAACCAGGCCTGCTCGGGCAGATATTTCTCGCAGATGCCGAACAGGCGCTCGACGTCCTTCGAGTTCTTGGCCGACATCGGCACGAATTCGGCGAACGTGTGCTTCTTCTGCATGTCCTGCAGCCACGGCGCGATGTCGCCGCGACGATGCACGTTGTCCAGCTTGTTGGCCAGCAACACGGTCGGAATGCCCTTGCCGAGCAGCTTGAGCACGCGCTCGTCGGCCGGCGTGAAGCTGCCGGCCTCGACCACGAACAGGATCAAGTCGACATCGCCGACGGCGCCCTGCACGGTCTTGTTCAGCGACTTGTTCAGCGCGTTGGCATGCAGGGTCTGGAAGCCAGGCGTGTCGACAAACACGAACTGCGTGGCGCCCAGCGTGCGCATGCCGGTGATGCGATGTCGCGTGGTCTGCGCCTTGCGCGAGGTGATGCTGATCTTCTGGCCGACCAGCGCGTTGAGCAGCGTCGACTTGCCGACATTGGGCTTGCCGACGATGGCGATCAGGCCGCAATGGTGCGGGCCGGTCGGTTCGCTGCTCTCGGGCGGGGCTTCGTTGGGGACGACGTCGTTCATGGGTTCCTTGTTGCGCGACGGGTGTCGCGCGGGGGTGCGTCAGGTGCGGTGCGACTTCAGCTTGATCAGCATCGCGGCGGCGGCCGCCTGTTCGCCGGCACGCCGGGAACCACCGATGCCGCGCTCGCTGAGCTTCAGTTCGGGCACTTCGCACTCGACGTCGAAAGTCTGCTTATGGGCTGCGCCGACAGTGCCGGCCACGCGGTAGACCGGCAGCTTCATTTTGTGGCCCTGCAGCCATTCCTGCAATTCGGTTTTCGGGTCCTTGGCTGCTGCATCCATGCGCGGATTGATCGCGACCGAATCGTAGAGCCGGTGCACCAGCGCCTCGGCCGCCCCGTAACCAGCGTCGATATAGACGGCGCCGATCAGCGCTTCCACCGCATCGGCGAGGATCGACGGACGGCTCGATCCGCCCGATTTGGCCTCGCCTTCGCCGAGCCGCAGCAGGGGCGACAGCGCCAGCTTGAGCGCCAGCTGATGCAGTGTTTCTTGCTTGACCAAGTTCGCACGCACGCGCGAGAGATCTCCCTCCGGCAGATCGGCCAGTCGCCTGTACAGCAGATGTGCCACGGCGAGGTTCAGCACCGAATCGCCAAGGAATTCGAGCCGCTCGTTATGGTCGGCCGAAAAACTCCGGTGCGTCAGCGCGAGCTGGAGCAGCTTCGCATCGGCAAAAGAGTGTTGGAGGCGCGCCTGCAGCGCTACAAGACCGTTTTCAGCCACGATCAACGGGACTGGCCCTTGTATTTCAACAGCAGGAAGGCCGGACCAACGAGATGAATCTCGCGCTCGTAGGCATACGAGACAACGACCTTGTCGCCAATTTTCCGCACGTCGATATCTTTGCCGCTCACCGCAGTGAAATCGTCGACAGCCTGAGCACGATCAAAGATGGCGCGCACTTCAGGAACGGTGGTGCCGTCCTTTGCTTTGTTGGCTGCCTTGTCGATCGCCTGGTATTCGATCAGCGTGGGTATGACCTGTGCCGCAACCACACCGACGCAGCCGAGCACCGCGACAACGAACAGCAGGCCAATGAACGAAATGCCCTGCTGTGCACGACTCTGGTTCGACCGGTTGTCTCTCATGGACGTATTGAACTGGGGCGCGTCACTGGAAGCCGCCGATGCGCTTCAGGTCGCCGAAATTCATCCAGACGAAAAACGCGCGACCGACGATGTTCTTGTCGGGCACGAAGCCCCAGTAGCGTGAGTCGA
>JAZKDL010000484.1:1849-5165 GCA_040387575.1 Pseudomonadota bacterium | reverse complement strand
GTCGTTGGTCCAGCGCATCAGGCAGTCGCCGATGTTGCAGATGAAGGCGCCGGGCGTGGCGGGCACGTCGACCCAGCCGCCGTCGCGGCGGCGCACCTGCAGGCCGGCCACGCCGTCGGTCGCGAGCAGCGTGACGTTGCCGTAATCGGTGTGCGCACCGGCACCGATCTGGCCTTCGGGCACGAGTTGCGCGGGCACCGGGTAGTGCAGCAGCCGCAGCGTCGCGAGCGGGCGGTCGATCTTGTCGGCGAAGAAGTCCTCGGGCAGGCCGAGGTCCAGCGCGAAGGCGTGGTGCAGCCGCCTGCCGACCGCTAACACCGCATTGAAGTAGCCCTGCACCACGTCGCGAAAGCCCGTCAGCGGCGGCCAGACGTTGGCGGGCCGCGTCGCGTCGTCGGTCCAGATGAGGTTGAAGGCTTCCTTGTGATCGACCGCCGTCTTCTCGTCGAGCGCCTCGACGCCCAAGCCGACATAGCCGCGGTTGCTGCCGAGCTTGCCGATCGCCATCTCGCGCTTGGCCGCCACCGGCTCGGCGAACAGCCGCGCGCTCTGAGCGAAGGTCGCGTCGATCGCCGCGGTCGACACGCCGTGGCCGGTGATCACGAAGAAACCGACGCCGCGGCAGGCAGCGCCGATCTGTGCCGCGACGGCGCGGCGGGCCGCCAGGTCGTCGGTGGCGAGCGGCGCGATGTCGATGAGCGGTATGTCTTGCATGGGTCGAGTCCTGTGTGCTTCGGGGCGGCCGTCAACGCGGTCGTCCTTGCAAGCTCAATGCCCGATCGCCGACTCGTGCCAGTTCTTCAGCAGCAGCCGGCCGATGCCGCTGACCACCATGAAGAACAGGAAGCCGAGCAGCGTCGCGGCGATCACTTCGGCGAACAGCAGCGAGGTGTACATGCGGCCTTGCGCAAAGACGATCTGCACGCCGAGCCCGCCCTGCGCATTGCCCGAGCCGATGATGAATTCGCCGACGATCGCGCCGATCACCGACAGGCCGGCCGAGATGCGCAGCCCCGCGATGATGTGCGGCAGCGCACCGGGCAGTTGCAGCTTCCAGAACGAGGTGAGCCGGCTGGTGTTGTGCAGCGCGAACAGCTCGGTCAGGTTGCGCGAGGTCGAGCGCAGGCCCAGCAGCGTGTTGTTGACGATCGGGAACAGCGACATGATCAGACTGATGATCACGACCGACAGGTCGTTGTAGCCGAACCAGAGCACGATCAGCGGCGCGATGGCCACCACCGGCACCGTCTGCAGCAGCACGGCATACGGATAGATGCTGCGCTCCAGCAGCTTCGACTGGCTCAGCACCGCTGCGAGGCCGATGCCGCCGACGATGGCCAGCAGATAGCCGAAGGTCGCTTCCTTCAACGTGGTCAATGTGGCGATCAACAGCACGCCCGCGTTCTCGCCGACGGCGGCGGCAACCTCTTGCGGCGACGGCACGAGATAGCCCTTGCCCTTGTAGACGGTGGCGGTCAGCAGGTACCAGCCGGCGATGGCGATCAGCGCGACCAGCACGACCGGCCATGCAGCCTGCACGAAGCTCAGCAGACGCGACGGCGCGGCCGGCGAAGGCGAGGCAGCGGTTGCAGCGTTCGACGAAATGGATGTGGCGTTGGACACGGGCGTTCCTCAGGCGGTGACTTTGCGGCGCAGCGCGGCGGTGACTTCGCCGGTGAGCTGCGCGAACTCGGGCGTGGCGCGCAGTTCGGGCGCACGCGGGAAGGCGAAGGGCACGTCGATCACCTCGAGGATGCGGCCGGGCCGCGGCGACATCACGACCACGCGGTCCGACAGGTAGACGGCTTCGTGCACGTTGTGCGTGACCAGCACGCCGGTGAAGCCGGCCTGCTTCCACAGCGCCGAGAGCTCTTCCTGCAGCACGTCGCGCGTGAGTTCGTCGACCGCGGCCAGCGGCTCGTCGAGCAGCAGCAGGTCGGGCCGCAGCGCCAGCGCACGGGCCAGCGACAGGCGCATGCGCATGCCACCCGACAGCTGGTGCGGATACGACTTCTCGAAGCCCGCCAGGCCGACCAGCTGCAGCGCCTCGGCGGCGCGTGCGCGGTAGTCCTCGGGCTTGTGGCCTTCGAGCTCCATCAGCAACTGCGCATTGCGTTCGACCGTGCGCCAGGGCAGCAGCGCGGCTTCCTGGAACACGAAGGCGGTCTCGATGTCGGCGGGCCGCCGGCATTCGCCGGTGCTGCTCGCGATGAGCCCCGCGACGATCCGCAGCAGCGTCGACTTGCCGCAGCCCGAAGGCCCGACGATCGACACGAACTCGCCCGCCCGCAGGTCGAAGTCGACCTGGCCCAGCGCCTGAAGGCCGCTGTCGAAGCGCTTGGACACGCCCTTCAATTGAATCGCCGCACCGTGTGCCATGTCGAATGCTCCTTCGGAGGAATGGATCAGCAGCCGGGGACCAGCGTGCGGTCGTAGGCCTGCTTTTCGTTGAAGTCCTTCGGCAGGAACGCCACGCTGCGCAACTGCACAGCGATCTCGCTCCAGCGCGCGTCGCTCATGCAGCCAATCTTGCCGAGGTCATGCGAGATCAGCTTCTCGATCATCTCCTTGTTGGCCGCGTCGTACACGGCCGGCGAGATCTGCTTGTTCATCTCGAACAGCATCGGCTTCAGGCCCGACGGATTGCGCACGTAATTGGCCCAGCCCTTCTGCACCGCGGCAATGGTGGCCTTCACCAGCGCCGGGTTCTTCTGGATCATCTCGTCGGTGGTGAACAGCACGTTGTACGGCCGGTAGCCGAGCGACGCCAGCGAGATCGACTGCACGGGGATGCCGGCTTCCTGCATGCGCGCGGGCAGGTAGAGCGAATAGCCCTGCTGCACCATCTTCGGGTCGTTGCGGAACAGGCTCAGGTCGCCGCTGACCGGGATCTCGCGGGTGCCGGTGAGCTTGTATTGCTTCTTCGTCCACTCCCAGTACGCGTTGCCGATGTTCACGGCGAAGGTGCGTCCCTGCAGGTCGGCGATCGACTTGACGGCCGGGTCGGCGTGATAGACCAGCGCGTAGGGCACGTAGTCGAGATGCGCGAACACCGCCCGCACCGGTGCGCCGCGCAGGCGCGCCAGCAGCACGTCGTCGGCATTGCCGATACCGAACTCGGCCTGGCCCGAGGCGACCTGCGGCACGGTCTGGATCTTCGGGCCGCCCTGCAGCACGGAAATCTTGATGCCGGCTTCCTTGCCGAGGTTGTCCTGCTGCGCCTGCCAGTAGCCGGCCTGGTCGGGCTGGGCGAACCAGTTGGTGAGGATGCGCACGGGCTTCAGGTCCTGTGCGGCGGCGGGCAGTGAGACGGCCA
>JAZKDL010000484.1:0-1749 GCA_040387575.1 Pseudomonadota bacterium | reverse complement strand
GTGAGGATGCGCACGGGCTTCAGGTCCTGTGCGGCGGCGGGCAGTGAGACGGCCAGCGAAGCGGCGGCCAGTGCGATCGCGAGCGTGGTGCGGCGGAAGATCGATGAGGTCATGACGGTTCCAGAAAATGGGTTGAAGGATCGGATGGCGGGCGCCGGGTTCAGGCCTTGGCCTGCGCGTGGAGCCAGGGCAGTTGCTCGGCGGTGTAGCGGTAGGTCTGGAACACGCTGTTGAGCCGGCCCGGGCCGGTCTTGCGCGCAGCGGCGTCCGGGTATTCGGCGAACCACGGCAGGATGTATTCCCAGACCACTTCGCCCTCGCGGTTGACCTCGAACAGCCGGCCGGTGGCCGACTCGGTGATGTGCACGTTGCCGTTCGGCAGCGGTTGCGCGTTGCCCATGAAGGCAGTGAAGAAGGCGTTGACCATCTCGTCGGCATAGGCCCAGACGACGGTGTTCGTCGCCGGGTCGATCTCCAGCACACGCGAGAAGGCGACGTGCGCGCCGGTGCGGAAGTTGCCGTTGTCGAAGGCCAGGATGTTGCCGTTGGCCAGCGCCACCGGCGCATGCTGGTGCGACACCACGCTCGGCGGAATGTGCAGCTTGACGTCACCGCTCGCCTTGTCGACACCGATGATGCCGGCCGTGGTGCGCAGGCTCATCAGCACGCGGCCTTGCGCGTCGACGTCGAGCCCGTTGACCAGCGGCCAGTGGTAGCGGCCGAAGCCCGGATGGATCGGGAAGTCTTCCGGCTTCAAGTGCTCCCAGGCCTTCCATTCCCAGACGATCTCGCCGGCGCGGTTCACCTCGCGGATCACGTCGCCGTACATGGTCTCGTCGGGGCCGTGCGCGGTGCCGCCGGGCACGCGTTCGGCAAAGCCGGCCGGCACCGGCGCGCAGGCCGCGTACAGCAGGTTGCCGTTGGCGAGCCAGCGCGCGTCGTGGTGGTGCGCCGGGTCTTCGTAGTGCCAGACGACTTCGCCTTCGGGCGTGACTTCGGAGAAGTCGCCGCCGTGCCACATCGACCAGGCCGGGTACAGGTCGGGCGAGTTGGCATGGTTGCCGTTGTAGCCCATGTTGCCGTTCGGCAGGATCACCGCATGGCGCCCGGCGCGCAGCGGCATCTTCCAGTGGTGCACCACCTCGCCGTCCATGCCGACGAGGTAGACGTTGCCGTCCGCGGTCTGCGGTGCGATCAGCGTGTAGCCACCGGCCGATGCGGCCGGATCGTGGGCGATGAGGCCGACGCCGCGGCGGCGCTGGGTGACTTGGTCAACGGTGGTGGTCAAGGTGTGCTCCTGAGGTGGCCGCGTGGGGCGGCATGTCGATGGAGCGGAATTTAGGGCTTTGCGAGCGTCCGGAAAATCTGATTGTTTTGAACGGCGCGTACGAATAAACTGAACGCTCCACCATGGTTGCCATTTCCCAGTCCTTTCGCTGCTTCGACGAGGTCGCGCGCCGCGGCTCGATCCGCAAGGCGGCCGAGACGCTGCATCTCACCGCCGCCGCGGTGCACCAGCAGATCCTCAATCTGGAGGAGCAGGTCGGCACGCAGTTGTTCGACCGGCTGCCACGCGGCATGCAGCTCACCACCGCCGGCGAGATCATGGTCGCCGCGGTGCGTCGCAGCCAGCGCGACGTCGACAGCGCGATGGCACAGGTCGAAGACCTGCGCGCACTGCGGCGCGGCCACATCAGCCTGTCGGTGTCGCATTCGTCGGCCGAACAACTGGTGCCCGAGGTCATGCAA
>JAZKDL010000483.1:0-1746 GCA_040387575.1 Pseudomonadota bacterium | reverse complement strand
GCCTGAACACCTCGTACACCGAGCGCTCGAAGATGCAGGCGGTGTTCAACACCACCTCGCGCGGCTTCGGCAATTTCTTCGAGGCGTGGGACGTCATCCTCACGCCGATCACCGCGTTGCCGACGCCGAAGGTCGGCACCAGCGAGTACCTGACGACGAGCGACAACCCCTCGGTCCACGACTGGTTCGCCAACCTGTGGACCAACTTCGCGTACACGCCGCTGTCCAACCTGTGCGGCATTCCGGGCATCTCGCTGCCGCTGGCCGAACAGGAAAGCGGCCTGCCGCTGGGCATCCAGGCGCAGGCGCGGCAAGGCAACGACGGCCTGCTGCTGCAGCTGGCCGCGCAGATCGAACGCGCGATCGACGGCAAGTGGAATGCCGGCCGCAAGCCCGGTGTGCACGTCACCCAAGCCACGTCGGCTTGAACAACCTTCGAAACCGGAACCCATGACCGATCTCATTTCCCTGTCCGCGCTAGAGATGCTGAGCGCCTTTCGCAGCGGCGAGCTGTCGCCCGTGCAGGTCACGCAGGCCGTGCTCGACCAGATCGCGGCCTGCGACGGCGTGCTCGGCGCGACCTTCGCGGTCGACCCGTCCGGTGCGCTGGACATGGCCCGCGCGTCGGAAGCGCGCTGGCGCGCCGGCACGCCGGCCACCTGCGGCGGCTTCACGCTCGACGGCGTACCGGCGACGATCAAGGACCGGATCAACGTCAAGGGCAAGCCGACCGTGCTGGGCACCGCGGCGATCGATCCGACGCCGTCGCTGGTCGACGCACCGGTGACGGCGCGCCTGCGCGAAGCCGGCGCCGTGCTGATCGGCAAGACGACCATGCCCGACTACGGAATGCTGTCGTCCGGGCTGTCGAGCTTTCATGGCCGTACGCGCAACCCGTGGAACCTCGACAAGAGCCCTGGCGGCTCCAGCGGTGGCGCGGGCGCCGCGGCGGCGGCCGGTTACGGGCCGCTGCACGTCGGCACGGACCTCGGCGGATCGATCCGCCTGCCTGCCGCCTGGTGCGGCGTCGTCGGCCTGAAGCCCAGCTATGGGCGCGTGCCACTCGACCCGCCCTTCATGGCGCTGGCCGCCGGCCCGATGACGCGCACGGTGAGCGACGCGGCGCTGATGATGGGTGTGCTGTCGCAACCCGACGCAGCCGACTACGCGAGCCTGCCGTACCAGGACATCGACTGGCTGCAACTGGAGCGCGACCTGCGCGGCGTGCGGATCGGCCTGCTGCTGGACGGTGGCCATGGCCTGGCGACGGAGCCGGAAACCCGCGCCGCCATCGAGGCCGCAGCACGCCGCTTCGAGGCGGCCGGCGCGGTGGTCGAACTGATGAAGCCGTGGGCCACGTCGCAGTTGGTGGACAACATCGATCGGTTCTGGCGCACGCGCTCGAATGCCGACATGGCGCTGCTGCCGCAGGAGCGGCAAGAGAAGATCCTGCCCTTCGTCCGCGAATGGGCGAAGACCGGCGCGGGCCACAGCGGCGCCGAGGTGTTCCAGGGCTACGCGGCCACCACGGCCATGCGCGCCGCGACCGTTCGCGCGACCCAGCCCTACGACTTCGTGCTGAGCCCGGTCGCCGCGATCGCAGCCTTCGACGGGTCGCTGCCGATGCCGACCAACGATGTCGCGACGGCCATGCACCACATCACCTTCACCGTGCCGTTCAGCATGAGCGAGCAGCCGGCCATCTCGGTGAATGCGGGCTACACGTCGGACGGTCTGCCGATCGGG
>JAZKDL010000482.1:0-11558 GCA_040387575.1 Pseudomonadota bacterium | reverse complement strand
TCTGCGCCGCAGAAGACACCGCGGTGTTGCCGGCGGTGTACGAGCTGAAGACGGACAACCATGGTGTGGACCGCGTGTTGATTCCAGAACGTCTTCAGGGGAGCTTCCGGCTCGATGGCGTCAAATTTTCCTACGGCGACAACCCACCTGCATTGATTGTCCCGGGCCTGGACATTCAAGCCGGTGAGCGTGTGGGTATTCTTGGACCCATCGGCTCGGGCAAGTCCACTTTACTGAGGTTGCTGAGCGGCCTGTATGCGCCAGTCGAAGGCCGGGTATTGATCGATGGACTCGATATTTCTCATATCAGCCGGGAAGTCATCAACCGGCAGATGGGTTATCTGCAGCAGGAGCATCGACTCTTTCAAGGCACCTTGCGGGAGAACCTGTTAATCGGCATGCCCGACCCAGGCGATGAGATCTTCAGACGCGCAATGCAGCGCACCGGTATGGACCAGTTCGTTCAGAGTCATCCGAAGGGACTGGACCGGCTCATCATGGAAGGCGGAAAGGGCCTGAGCGGCGGCCAACGCCAGCTGCTGGCATTCACCCGCCTGGTGCTGGCAGATACGCCGATCCTGTTGCTCGACGAGCCAACCGCCAACATGGACCAGGAGCAAGAAAGACGCTGTCTCGACGTCCTCACGCAAGAAGCGCAAGCGGGAAAAACCATTGTCATCGTCACGCACAAACCGAGCCTGCTGCCTCTGGTCAATCGGCTGATCGTGATCAATGGCAACCGAATCATGCTCGACGGCCCCCGCGACGAAGTGCTGGCCAAATTCACCGCCCGCGCGCCCGTGCCGGCTTCCCCTCAAGCAAGCAGACCAGTTGCCATCACGACAACGGCCTGAGATGAAAGCCAACGACATGCCCGCCGTCCAATCCACCTCAGTCGTGCTCAAGGACGACCTTCCCCGCCCTCGGAGATCTCGCATCGGGATCGCGATCATGGTCACGGGACTGATATCCCTTCTGGTGTGGGCCGCCTTCTCGAACATCGACCAGGTCACACGCGCCCAGGCACGCGTGATTGCAGCAGAGCGCTCTCAAGTGATACAGGCGCCGGACGCCGGCGTGGTCACCAAACTGCACGTGCGGGAAGGCGACAAGGTCAGGACAGGCCAATTGCTTGTCACGCTCGAGAAAGAGCGAGCCCAGGCGGGTGTCGACGACAGCAGGGCCAAAGTGGCCGCGCTTCGCATCACCGTGGCCCGATTGCAGGCGGAGGTGTACGGAAAGCCTCTTCGGTTCGACAGCGATCTGCAGGCCTATGGCGACTACATCCGCAATCAGACCGATCTCTACAACCGCCGCCAGACGGCGTTCAACGAAGACATCGGCTCGTTACAACGCATTCTTAAGATCGCAGACCGGGAATTGCAGATCAACTCCCAACTGGTCACTTCCGGGGATGTCAGCGCCGCAGAGGTGTTGCGCCTGGAACGCAGTGCAGCAGACATCAACGCGCAGATTGCCAATCGCCGCAACAAGTACTTTCAGGATGCACAGACCGACATGACCAAGGCGCAGGAAGACCTCAACACGCAACAGGAGATGCTGCGCGACCGCAGTCAGCTGCTGGATCACACAGAACTTCTGGCGCCGACAAATGGCATCGTCAACAACATCCGAACGACGACACTGGGCGCCGTGCTCAGAGCGGGCGACACAGTACTCGAGATATCACCGACCGATGGCGATCTGATTGCCGAGGCCAAGGTCAGCCCGTCGGATATCGCGTTCGTCGAGGTCGGGCAAGCCGCCTTCGTCAAGCTGGACGCTTACGACTCTTCGATATTCGGCTCGTTGACGGGCAGGGTTAGCTACATCAGCCCGGACTCGCTGACTGAAGACACACGCCAAGGGCCCACCAGCTATTACCGTGTGCATGTGCTTGTGAAAGAGTCTGAGTTCAAAGGCAAGAAGGGTCAGGAGATTCAGATGCGTCCAGGCTTGACCGCCACTGTGGAGATCAAGGCGCGCGAACGCACAGTTCTCAGTTACCTCACGAAACCCATCAGCAAGACGCTGAACAACTCCTTGGGCGAGCGCTAGCGAGAGCAAGCAAGAGGCGCGACCGCTACGCGGAGGCGCTCGAAACAGGCCGACGGGCCAGTGCTGTCCAGAACGACATCTGTCCCAGCACCGATGCACAAAGCAGAACGGTCACGGCAGAGACCGCCGGGTTACTGTGACCCACTGCCGCCAGCGCGGTGCATATAGCGCCCACCACCATCTGCATGAAGCCGTAGATGCCGGCTGCTGACCCGACGCGCAGCGGATCGACGCTGACTGCCTTGGTCAGTGCGGCCGGGCTGCTCATGCCAGCGCCGCAGGTGTAGAGGAACATCCAGCCCAGGATGGACATCACGCCGATGTGTCCCAGCCACATGGTGACCGCAAGACCAGCGGCGCTGACGACACTCAGCGCATTGCCGCCGAGCAGCAGGCGCTCGATCGATACAGTGCGGATCAATCGGCCGGTCAGCGCGTTACCGACTGCCATGCCTGCCATCAGCAAGCCGAGGTAGAAGCCGACCTCGTGCAGCGGCCGGTGCAGTTGCGTCGCGAAGATGAACGGCGCGGCAGCGATGAAGGCATAGAACGACGTCGTGGTGCAACCGCCGCCCAACGCGAATCCGACGAAACGCCGTGAGCCGATCAGGCTGCGGTAGTCGCGCAAGAGGATGCCGACGCTGAGTTGTCGGGTCGGCCGGCCGGTCTCCGGCAGCAATCGCCAAGTCAGGGCGAGCGTGGCGGCGCCGGCCACGGCCAGGACCCAGAACACGGGTCGCCAGCCAAAGGTCGACGAGATCAAGCCCCCCGCGACCGGGGCCAGGCCAGGGCCCATCATCATCATGAGGTTCATCAGCGCGAGCTGCCGCACTGCCTTGTCCGATTGGGTGGTGTCTCGCACGATGGCGCGGCCCAGCACCAGGCCGGCGCAGCCGCCCAGCGCCTGCATCAACCGTGCGGCGACCAGCGCATGCACATCCGGCGCCAACGCCGACGCGATGCCGCCCGCGGTGTAGAGCGACAACCCTGCAATCAACGCTGGCCGGCGCCCCAGCGCATCGGACAGCGGGCCATAGAACAGCTGGCCCGCTGCCAGGCCAAGAATGTAAAGACTGATGGTGCGCTGCATCTCGCCAACGCTGGCATGCAGGTCGAGCGTCGCGATCGGCAGTGCGGGAACGAAGATGTGCATCGCCATGGTGCCGCTCAGCGTGATGATCACCAGCAGCCAGATGGGCGGCGCGCGCCTCGGAGCGGGTCCCCAGTTCATGCGGCAGACTCCAATGCGGGTTGCTGCAGCGCCTCGGAAATCCGCGCCATCACGCGGAAAGCGGATTCCAGTTCGTCATCGGACGCCACCGCCAGGATGCGCTTGCGCGCATCGCGCGCGATGACCTCGACCTGCGCCACGATGTCCTGACCGCGGGACGTGAGGCCGATGGTCTTGGCACGCCGATCGGCGTGTTCCATGCGCTCGACCAGGCCGCTCGATTCCAGCGTGTCAAGCAGCCGGACGACCGAAGAGCTGTCGAGCGACATCGACAGTGCCAGGTCTTTCTGGCGCAGCGGCTCTGGCGCTCGTGCGAGATGCAGCAGTGCCAGCCAGGTGGCCTCGGTCAGGCCGAGGTCGAGCGACTGCAGTTCACGGTCGAGCAGGCGTCGCCATTGGCGCGTGGATTGCGCCATGAGCGAGAAAAAAGTTTCGTGGATCTGGGATCGGGACGGAAGCAATTGCGTCATAGAAGCATGGCTCATCAATTAGTGACATACCAACTATTGAGCATGCATCAACTTCCAACCCGACGCGCCCGCAGGGTTTTCTCAGAGTGCGTCGAGGCTTACAGCGGCCAGGTGACAACGCCCGGCGACGCCGGCCAAGCCCGCCTCATCCGCGCCAAGTGCCACGCCACTCAGTCGGTCGTGAAAACCGTGAGCACGCCCGTGTAGCCATAAAGATGGTGGCGCGCTATTTCGCCGTTGGCAAAGAAACCGACCAGCGGCACATCACCGAGCGCATGCCGGACGATCTGCAGCTCCGCACCTGGGGCGCCGAAATGCGGCCCGCCTCGGCCCGAGCAACTCACATAGACCGCGCCAGCGATGCGACGGGCCGGATGCGGCGCCGATTCAGCCTCGCCGGCCGCGAGCGCACGCGCGGTTGCAAGCGTCTGCTCTTCGGGCTCGAGTTCTTCACGGATTTCGGCACAGATGCGCATCAGGTCGGCCCGCGCCGTCTGCGCATTGCGGCGACAGAAGCTGAGCCGCATGCCGGCCTCCGCGGTATCGGCAATGGCCACGCCGCGACGCGTTGGATCGAGCCCGATGATGTGTCGCACCAGCACGTCGGCGCCGAGATCGCCGGTGCGGCGGATGCCGTCGCTGCCGGCGGCCGACAGGCCGACCATCGTGGCGCGCACGGTCTCGATGGCCGGCTGCGGCCGATCGAGCGATATCTTGAGGTCGCGCAGCAGCACGTCGAGCGCAGGCTCGCCGTCGATCTTCAGGATCAGGTTGCCGTCCGCCTCGGTGATCTCGTGCTCGGCCGACACCGGCTGGCAGCCTTGCGTCACGCGCGACACGAGCCGCACGCCTTCGCCGAAGACCACGCCCGACATTCCGCCCGAGAACACGCCGCCTGCAGCACCCTGGCCACGGATGTTCCCGTTGCCACCGACCGCGAATTGCAGCGATCCGGCGCGTCCCGAAGACAGCCCGCCGAACAGGTAACCGGTGTCGGTGCGCCCTGCCATCTCGGCGATCAGTTCGGGCAGATCGGCCGTCGACGGATCAGCGTGAACCAGCGCGGTATGTGCCTCGAAGCCGCTCATCTCCGAACTGCCGAGCGGCGCCACGCCGGAAAACACGCGGTATTGGTCGCTCGGAAGCGCGCAGAGCATCACGCTCAAGCCCGGCTCGTCGAAATACTCGGCGTTGTTGGCCGCAACGCCCACGCCGACGGTGCCGGACCAATCGGTCACCTCAGGCAGTTCGGCGCCAAGATGATCGAGGATCTGCTGCGCATCGGCCGCATAGTGATCGGTGATGTAGAGCAAGCCCAGCGTCGGGGCACTCTCGTGGTCGGGCAGCGCCATCTGCGCGCGCAACTGGGCCAGCACGAGGCCGGCCGCCATACGCCACTGCGGATGGGTCGCGTGGCCGGAAGGAAAGAGTTTCATGCGGGGCGTCCGTGGATCATTGGGGGCGACCGCGCGAAGAACGGCGAGGCGATGCGACCGCCTTCTTCACTGCGGGCTTCTTGCGTGCGGCAGGCTTTCGTGGCGACGGCTTGCTGGCCGCCGCCTTCACCGCGCCGCTCACTGCCTGGCTCACCTGATTCATGGCGTCGGCCATCGGTTGCGCCATGGCCGGCATCTTGAGATGCGACGCCTCCTGGAGCGCGGTGGTCGCGATCTGCTGGAACTGCTGCGTCAGCGCACCCCACCACTGCATCGGATCGACCACGCCAGCGGCGGGCTTGGCCTCGTCGGCCGACGGTGCTTCGGGTTGCGGCGCCGCAGCGGTCGGGGCCGGAGCGGCCGCAGCCGCCGGCGCAGACGAGGCAGCAGGCGGCGTGGCCGCGCGGGTGAACGCACTGGCCAGGTCTTCCATCCGCACGTTCATGCCGCGCAACGTGGAGAGCGTCATCTTCTGAACCTCCAGCGCCTGGATGGTGGCCTTCAGCGCATGACCGTTCTGCTCGAGCCAGTACTGCACCGTCTTGAGTTCCTGGATGCGCTTGTCGACCTCTTCCACACTGAGCGTCGGCGCGACCCAGCTCGACATGCTCGGCATCCCCGGAACCGCGCCGGCCTTGGCACCGGCCGACGTCAGGTTCTTGAGAAAGTCGAAGCCCGGGACGAACTGGCTGAAATCGAAAGAAGGGGGCGCGTCGCTCATGGGGTCTCCTGCGGGGTCTTCGTCGGCGCAGCTTACTCCACGGCTGCCGCGGTTGGCGCACTCGTGCCGACCTCGTGAGCGCGCCGCGGGTGTCAGTGCTTATGCATATGACCGGCTTCGGCCGCGGCTGGCGCGCCCGGCGCGGCCTGGGCCACCGGCACCTGGAGCTGGAGCGTGCTTTTGGCGCCCTTCGCATCCTCGAACTGCAACGTGACCGGAACCGTGCCTCCCGCCTTGATCGGCTGCTTCAAGTCCATCAGCATCAGGTGGTAGCCGCCGGGTTTCAACTCCACCGTCTGCCGCGCGGGCAGGTCGACGCCGGCAACGCCGCGCATCCGCATGGTGTCGCCTTCCATTTTCATTTCGTGCACCTCCGCCACGCCGGCTGCGGGCGTGGAGGCGCCGACCAGCCGTGCGCCAGAAGGCGCCGTGAGCTTCATGAAGGCACCGGTGCCGCTCTGGCCGGGCACCGCTGCGCGCACCCATGCGTCCTTGACGTCCACGGCAGCCACGCCGACCGGCAGCACGTCCAGCCGTGCTGCCGGCGTGTCGAGGCCCTGGGTCGAGGTACCGCTGGTCGGCAACTGCGCCCAGTCGGTGCTGATGGTGTCGCAGGTCTGCAGCACCTTGAACCAGAGCGGTCCCGGCGTGGCAGGCAGCTTGCCGCGCACGATGAACTCGGCGCGCTCGCCGGTGGGCAATGCGGTCTGCGGCGAGTCGGCCGTCCAGCGCACCTCGCCGTCGCCAGCCTTCTGCAGCTCGAGCTTCCAGCCCTTGCGCGCTTGCGCATCGGCCAGCGCGAATCCCTTGGGCAGACGCACCGTCAGGCCGGTCGTCAGCTTGGCGCCGCTACAGGCATGGCCGACACGGAATGCGGCTTCGTAGTCGCTGCCGACGGTCGCGCCGCCGGGCGGCAGGGTCACGTGGGCCTGGGCGGAAGCGGCCAGTGCTGCGGCGCAGACCGCGGCGAATCGGATGGCTTGTTTCATGGGTTTCCTTGTGGAGGTGAGAGTCAAAGGTCGAACTTGAGTTCGGCCACGAAGGTGCGCTGTGGGTACGGGTGAAATGCCCAGTAGCGGTAATTGTTGAGGTTGTCGATGCCGACCGCGGCACTCCATTGCCGGTCGATCCGGTAGCGCAGCCGCACGTCGGTGACGAAGAACTTGCTGAAGCCGGTGTAGGTAAAGCCGTTCGGGTCGCTGTTGTCGAGCGTGCCGTACTGCTTGCCGCTGTAGCGTGCGCCGAAGGTGGCGCTCCAGCTGGCAGTAGGTCGCCAGGTCGCCAGCAGCGCCGCGCGCACCCGCGGCACGCGTGGCTGCTGCTGGCCGACGCTGGCCGCGAAGCCGCTGTTGGCGGTGATCTCCGAATCCGCCAGCGTCAGGCTGCCGCCGAGGTCGACGCCAGGCACGACGACATCGACCGCGTTCAACGCCACTTCCAGCCCACGCGTCCGGATGGCGTCGACGTTCTGCACGGTCGTGACGCCGTTCGCCGAGGTCTGGCTGTAGAGCGCGTCCTGCGTGCGCTCGAAGAACAGCGTGGTGCGCAGCAGGCCGTCGAGACCCCAGCCACGCAGATCCCGCTCGGCGCTGAGCTCGGTCGTCCAGGAGCGCTCGGGGCGCAGGTCGGGGTCGGTGTTGACGATGGTGTTGCCGAGGATCGAGCCCTGGTAGAGCTCGCTCACCGTCGGCATCCGTACCGCGCGGCCGACCGAAGCCTTGAGGCGCCAGTCGGGCGCCGCCTGCCAGGCGATCGCCGCCTTGGGCGATGCGTGGTTCTCGCTGCGCTCACCGAAGGCCAGCAACTGAGACCCGCTGCCGAGCTGTCCACCATAGGCGCGCCAGTGTTCGTAGCGCAGGCCGAGCGTGGCCTTCCAATCGGCCGCGAAGCGCCAGGTGTCCTGCGCATACAGCGACTGCAGTCGCGTGTTGCCGTTGAATTGGGAAAACGGCGTGCTGGCTGCGCCATCTGCCCAATCGGCCGTGTTGTCCACGCGGGTGCGCAGTTGCGCGGTGTCCTGTTGCAAGCCGAAGTCCACCACGTGGGCGCCCACGCCCTGATCGGTGCCGGTCGGCCGCCAGGTGCCGGCCAGCTTCAGCGTGTTCCAGCCGGTGCCGTTCATGTCGGTGATGCGGCCGGCCGTGCCGGTGCCCGGATAGGTGCCGTAGTAGCCCGCAGCCGCTACCGTCGGCGTGCGCAGCGTGTCCTTCGCGTAGTCGTAGACGCTCGCGGCCACCTCCCAGTCGAACACGCCGCCCGTGTGGCTCTTGACCGACAGGCCCTGCATCGTGTGCGTGAGTGCGTTCTGCGTCGGCGCGAACGCCAGGCTCGGCGAATCGAGGTTGTAGCTGCGGCCCGCGATGTTCACGCGCCCCGAATACACGGGATTGCCCGATGCGTCGCGCAGCCAGCTGTCGACGCTGCCGCTGGTGCTGTTGGTCCAGGCACCCAGCGTGTAGGTCGCGCGCACCGTCGGCGAGAAGTCGTAGGCGAGCTTGAGCTTGGCCTGCTCCTGCGTGGTGTCGTAGATGGTGCTGCCGCCGAGCAACCACCATGGCTGGTTGGTCGGGCTGAGCCCGGCGATCGCGCCCGTCACCGGCACGCCCGCGTTGCCGACCGTGCCCGCGCTCTGCAGCCGGTTGGCGAACACCAACGCCTGGCCACGGCTCTCGGTGCGATTGGCGCTGAGCCACCACGACCAGTCGCCGTTGCGCCCGCCGAGCGACACGTCGAGCTGGCCGGCCGACGGAGACGAATGCGTGCCATAGAGATCGAACTTGCCGGTCGATCCGCCCAGCTTCACATGCGCCTCGAATGCGGTCGGCATCCGCGTGACGTAGTCGACCACCGCGCCCACTGAATTGCCCGGATAGGCGGCCGAGAACGGCCCGTACAGCACGTCGACGCGCTCGATCTCCTCGGGCGACACCATGCCCCAGCGTGGCGCGAAGGTCGCGCCGTTGCCCAGCAGGTTCGACAGCGGGATGCCGTCGGCGTAGACCATTGAGCGCGCGCTGTTGCCGGTGCCCGAGGCACGCGTGGCGAGCACCGCGTGGTTGTAGTCGCCGATGTAGCGCTTGCGCACCACCAGGCTCGGCAGGTATTTGAGCGCGTCCTCGGCATCGGTCGCGTTGACGGTTTCCTCGATCTGAGCGCGCGTCACGCCCTCGATGGTGGTCGGTATCTGCGTGGGCAGCGAGGTCGGCCGGCCGCCGCTCACGGTGACGATTCCGAGCGCACGGGCACCGGCGTCGCCCGCCTCGGGTTCGGCCGTGGTTTGCGCAGCAGCCGATGGCAGGTGCGCGACGAAGGGAAAGGCCATGGCGAGCGCCACGGCAAGTCGTGTGTAAGACAAGAAAATCTCCAGAACTTCGGGGCCAGGACGGCCGGCGGCGCGCGCCCGAAGACGCGCAACGCGACGAAACGAAAGCTCAGGAGAAGACGGGTGGCCCGCGTGCGGGCAAAGGCCCGGCGGTCGCGGCCGCGATGCGCGCAGCCTCGATCGGCTGTACCGCGCGACCGAGCGGCAACGGCGACGGAATGTCAGCCAGCGGCGCGGCTGGGGGCGGCGCGCCGGTCAGCACGCACAACGGGCAGTCCATGTGCGAGGCGCCCAGTTCCTGCGCGCCATCGTCGGTCTGCACGATCACCTTGACGGCGCCCGCGGCAGAACAGACCAGTTCCATCGCCTGCGGATGCACCATCGGCGAGGCAACCGCCGCGCCCAGCGACATCACGAACCACAGCAGCACGCAGCGGCCGATGAGGCCGAGGCGATGGGTGTGGCGGAGGAAGGACATGGCGCCGAGATTATGGCCGCGCTGCGACTGCTCGAACCGGCGCACCGACGATGGCTGCCGATAATCCGGGCCATGCACAGCATCTTCCACCTCGCCTTCCACGTGCGCGACCTCGACGAAGCCCGGCGCTTCTACGGCGGCGTGCTCGGCTGCGCCGAAGGCCGCAGCACCGACACCTGGGTCGACTTCGACTTCTTCGGCCACCAGATCTCGCTGCACCTGGGCGAGCCTTTCGCCACCACGCGCACCGGCCGTGTGGGCGACGCGATGGTGCCGATGCCGCACTTCGGCATCGTGCTCGAACTGCCCGATTGGCAGGCGATGGCCGGCCGGCTCGAAGCCGCCGGCACCGACTTCGTGCTGAAGCCGCAGGTGCGCTTCGAGAACCAGCCCGGCGAGCAGTGGACGATGTTCTTCTGCGACCCCTTCGGCAATCCGATCGAGGCCAAGGGCTTCCGTTCGCTGGCCACGGTCTACGACAAGTAGCAGCCCGTGAGCTACACCTTCGCGTCCGCCACGGTGCTGTTGCTGCTGATCTGCGATCCGCTCGGCAACATCCCGATCTTCGCCAACGCGCTGCGCGGCGTGGCGCCCGAACGGCGTGCCCGCGTGATCCTGCGCGAGGTGCTGATCGCCTTCGGACTGCTGCTGGGCTTCATGTTCGTCGGCGACAGCTTCCTGCGCGTGATGGGGCTGTCGGGCCTGTCGCTGCAGATCGCGGGCGCCGTGGTGCTGTTCCTGATCGCGCTGCGCATGATCTTTCCGAACCACACCGCTTATGAGAGTTCGGACGACCGCGAGCCGCTGATCGTGCCGCTCGCCATTCCGGCGCTGGCCGGGCCGTCGGCGCTGGCGACGGTGATGCTGCTGGTGTCTCAGGCGCCCGAACGCCGGTTCGAATGGATCGCCGCGCTCAGCGTGACGATGGCCGTGTGCGCCATCGTGCTGGTGCTGGCCGAGCGCATCCAGCGGCTGATCGGCGACCGCGTCGTGCTCGCGCTCGAACGGCTGATGGGACTGATCCTGGTCGCGGTGTCGGTCGAGATGATGATCCGGGGGATCAAGTCGCTGGTGGTGCAGATCGGGCGGTGAGCCGCCCCGCCCCGCTGCGATTGCAGGCCCGCAGGCTCAGCCGGCCGGTGTGCCCGGCGCCACCACTTCCTGATCGATCGCCCCGAACACCGACTGCCCGTCCGCATTCTTCATCTCGATGCGGATCGTGTCGCCGAACCGCATGAATTCGGTCGTCGGCTGGCCGTCCTGGATGGTCTCGATGCAGCGCTTCTCGGCGATGCAGCTGTAGCCCTTGGGCCATTCCATCCGGCCCTTCGTTTCGACACCCTTGTTGCTCACCGTGCCGCTGCCGACGATGCTGCCGGCGCGCACGTTGCGCGTCTTCGCGATGTGGGCAATGAGCTGCCCGAAATGGAAGGTCATCTCCTCGCCCGCGTCGCACAGGCCGACGCGGCGGCCGTTCCAGGTGCTCTGCAGCGGCAGGTGCAACCGGCCGCGCTGCCAGGCGTCGCCGAGTTCGTCGAGCGTGACGGCGACCGGACTGAACGCGGTCGCCGGCTTGCTCTGGAAGAAGCCGAAGCCCTTGGCGAGTTCGGCCGGGATCAGGTTGCGCAGGCTCACGTCGTTGGCCAGCATCACGAGCCGGATGCCGTCGAGCGCCTGCTCGGGCGTGGCGCCCATCTTCACGTCGCCGGTGACGACCGCGATCTCGGCCTCGAAGTCGATGCCGAAGGCTTCGCTGGGCACCACGATGCGGTCGCGCGGACCGATGAAGTCGTCGCTGCCGCCCTGGTACATCAGCGGGTCGGTGTAGAAGCTCTCGGGCAC
>JAZKDL010000481.1:0-9799 GCA_040387575.1 Pseudomonadota bacterium | reverse complement strand
CCGGGCCTGCGCGTCGGCCTGCTCGAAGGCGGCGCCGACTGGGGATCGCATGTCTACACGCACCTGGTCGACCGCTGGGAGAAGCGCAACCGCGAGGCGGTCCGCAACTACGATCCCGCCGAGGCCGACATCGACCTGCTGGCCCAACTGTTCGAAAGCCACGGCGGCGATTTCCTCAAGGGCCGCGCGCTCGACAAGTCGACGCTGCTGCGCGACAGCCTGGGCATTTCGGCACTGCCGCACAGCCGGGAGCCGAACGAGTCCGAGATCGACGACTTCGCACTCGCCGGCATCGAGAAGGTGGAGGACATCCGCGACCGCTGGGTGAACAACTTCTACTTCGGCTCCGAGGCGGACGACCGCACGGTGGCTGCCGCTTTCAACGACAAGGTGAACCCGCTGGGCGTGAAGATCAACGCGATCTGGTCGTCCGATGTCGGCCACTGGGACGTGCCCGAGTTCACCGAACCGCTGGCCGAGACCTGGGACCTGGTGCAGCAGGGCGTGATCTCGGCGACCGACTTCAAGGCCTTCGTGTTCGAGAACCCGCATCGCTTCTATACCGAAGCCAATCCGCGCTTCTTCGAAGGCACCGAGGTGGGCCGCAAGCTCGCGCTGAAAGGCGGTCGATGAACACAGCGCAATCGCCGTTCCCACTGCCCGCGCTGCTGCGCCGCTGGGGCGTACCCTTGGCGGCCGTACTGGCCATGGCGCTGTCCGCAGCCGCCCCGGCCCACGCCGCGCCCGACACCATCCGCATCGGCGTCGCGTCCGCCGGTGGCGGCGACCCCCTCACCTTCGGCGGCTCGCCCGGTGGCGTGGCACGCACCAACAACGCGCTGGAAGAAGAGTTCAAGGCATCGGGCATCAAGATCGAATGGCTGTTCTTCAAGGGCGCAGGCCCGGCGGTGAACGAGGCGCTGTCGAACAAGCAGATCGACTTCGCCTACCAGGGCGACCTGCCGCAGATCGTCGGACGCTCCAACGGACTCCAGACCAAGCTGCTGCTGGTGAGCGGTGCGCGCAACAACCTCTATCTGGTCACGCCGCCGCAGTCGGACATCCGCGCGGTGAAGGACCTGAAGGGCCGCAACGTGTCGATCTTCCGCGGCACCAATGGCCACCTGGTCGCGATCAACGTGCTGGCCGAGGCCGGCCTGTCGGAGCGCGACGTCAAGGGCGTCAACCTGGACGCGGGCAGCGCGCAGGCGGCGCTGGTGTCGAACGGCGTGGACGCTGCCTTCGGCGGCTACGAATGGTTCAAGGTGCGCGACCAGGGCCTGGCCAAGGTGGTGTATTCGACGCAGGGCAAGGACCCGGCGCTGACGCGCCAGGCCTCGCTGCTGGTGCGCAGCGACTTCGAGAAGGCCAACCCGGCCGAAGTGCAGCGCGTGGTCGATGTCTTCGTGCGTGCGGCGCGATGGTCGTCGGAAGAGAAGAACCGCGACGAGCTGTTCCGCATCTGGGCACGCAGCGGTACGCCGGTCGCGTCCTGGGCCGCGGAGTTCGACCAGCAACCGCTGGCCGTGCGCAACTCGCCGCTGGTCGACGACTTCATCATCGCGCGCTACAAGGCGGTGGTGGCCGACGCGCTCAAGCTGAAGCTGATCCGCCGCGAGGTCTCGATCGACGATTGGTTCGACACGCGCTACCTGAAGGCGTCGCTGAAGAAACAGGGCCTGGAGAACTACTGGACGGCGTTCGATGCGAAGGGCCAGCCCAAGGCGGGGCAGCAGTCGGTCGCAAGCCGATGAACGCGGAAGCCGAGCTCCCGGCGGTCCTGGAGCGCGACGCCGTCGAACCGACGCGCGCCGCGCTGCCCTGGCGCCGCATCGCCGTGCGAGTCGGCGAAGCCTCCCTCCCCTGGCTCCTCCCAGCCGCCCTGCTCGCCATCTGGTTCACCGGCGCCGCCCAGGGCTGGATCTCGCCGCAGGTGCTGCCGCCGCCGCAATTCGTCTGGGAAACCCTGCGCGACCTGGCCACCAGCGGCGACCTGTGGCTGCACGTGAGCACCAGTTTCATGCGGGTGGGCGTTGGCTTTGTCATCGGCACGCTGCTGGGCCTGGCGCTCGGCTCGGCGATGGGCCTGTCGCGCCGTGTCGAGGCCTATCTGCTCCCGACCTTCAATGCGCTCGTGCAGATCCCGGTACTCGCCTGGCTGCCCTTCGTGCTGCTGCTCGTGGGCATCGGCGAGCCGCTGAAGTACATCCTCATCGCCAAGGCCGCGATGGTGCCGGTCGCGCTCAACACGCTGCAAGGTTTCAGGCAGACGCCCACGTCGTTGCGCGAGGTCGGTACGGTGTACGGCTACAGCCGGCGCCAGCAGGTGCTGGAGATCGTGCTGCCGCATGCGGTGCCGACGCTGTTCACCGGCGTGCGGCTGGGCTTCACCAAGGCCTGGCTGTCGCTGGTGGTGGTGGAACTGGTCGCATCGAGCGAAGGGCTCGGCTACCTCATCGTCTATGGACGCCAGTTGTTCCAGCTCGACCTGGTGATGGCCGCGGTGATCGTGGTCGGCGCCATCGGCTATGCCATCGACCGGCTGCTCGACAGGCTCGAATCCGCGGCGAACCGCCACCGGCCCGGAGGCGCGCGATGAGCGGCGCCGAAAGGAGCGTTGCCCGCGACGCGGCCGAACTGGCCGCCGTGCAGCCACTGCAACCGCTCGCGGGCGGTCGCTGGCGCGGACTCGTGGTGCCGGTGGCCGCCGTGGCGCTGTGGTGGCTGTTGTCGTCGCTCGACATCGCGAACTCGGCGCTGCTGGTGTCGCCCGCCAAGGTGTTCGACACGGCGGTGGACCAGATCGTCACCGGACGGCTCTGGCGCGCACTCGGCGCCAGCCTGGCACGCGAGCTCACCGGCTTCGCGATCGGCACCGTGTCGGGCCTGGTGTTCGGCACGCTGCTCGGCCTGTCGCCGCGCTTCGACCGCATCGTCGGCCCGAGTTTCAACACCTTCAAGCAGATCTCGCTGTTCGCGTGGATACCGCTGATCTCGGTGTGGTTCGGGCTGGGCGACGTGGCCAAGGTCGTCTTCCTGTCGCTGGCGGCCCTGGTGCCGGTGGTGGTGAACACCTGCGACGGCATCCGCACCGCGCCCGCCGGGCTGCTCGAAGTCGCGCGCGTCTACGGCTACACGCGCTGGCAGACCGTCACCCAGGTGGTGCTGCCGGCCGCCTTGCCGTCGATCTTCACGGGCGTGTACCTCGCGCTCATCTATTCCTGGCTCGCGACCATCGGCGCCGAATACCTGCTGGTGTCCGGCCGGGGCATCGGCAACACGCTGATCGAAGGCAGCGAGCACTTCCAGATGGACCTGGTGATCTTCGGCATGGTCGTGATCGGCACGGTCGGCTGGCTGATGAACGCGTCGGCCCGCGCACTGGAGCGCCGGCTGGCGCGCTGGACCGGCCGGACAACCTGAACCTCCCCATGAACACTTTCCTCAAGACTCCTCCCCGGCCATCGAACGAACTCGACATCCGCGGCCTCGGCAAGCGCTACACCCATGCGCAGGCCACGACCGGCGAGTTGCAGGTGCTCGAAGGCATCGACCTGCACATACCCGAAGGCCGCTTCGTGAGCATCGTGGGCGCGAGCGGCTGCGGCAAGTCGACGCTGCTGCGCCTGATTCTCGGGCTGGACACGCAGTACGAAGGCCAGATCCTGCTCGGCGGCAAACCCATCGCGGGCACAGGCCGCGAACGCGGCATCGTGTTCCAGGACCACCGGCTGTTCCCCTGGCTGACGGTGGCGCAGAACATCGCGGTCGGACTTCGCAACGCACCCTTCAGTGCGCGCGAGAAGGCCGAGCTGGTGGCCGAGCACGTCGCACTGGTGGGCCTGGAAGGCTTCGAGCGCTCATGGCCGCACCAGATCTCCGGCGGCATGGCGCAGCGCGTGGCGATTGCGCGCGGGCTGGTCAACCGGCCGCGCGTGCTGCTGCTCGACGAGCCCTTCGGCGCACTCGACGCGCTCACCCGATCGCGGCTGCAGAACGAGCTGCAGCGCATCTGGCAGAAGGAGCGCATCACGATGCTGCTGGTCACGCACGACGTCGAAGAAGCCGTGTTCCTCGGCGACCGCGTGGTGGTCATGCAGCCGTCGCCCGGGCGCATCCGCCGCACCGTGGACATCGACCTGCCGCATCCGCGCAACCGCAGCGACCCGGCGTTCATCCGGCTGCGCGACGACGTGCTGAGCGACTTCATCGACAGTGGCGCTGAAGCACTTCCGTCGCAGCAGCAGCCCGATGGCCGATCCTCAGCGTCAGATGGCGTGCCGGGCTTGCCGGCTGGCCTTCGGCTCGCCTGGTAGGCGGCTTGAACGAAAGAATGCACGCTTGCTTATGTAGGGCGTCGACAGGCCGGTGATCGAGGCGGTGGTACGCAACGTGACCGCGATCTTCTCGACCGCGCAATGTCCCGCCTATTCGCCTGGCGCCTAAGCAAACGCGAAAGTCTTCTTTCGACATGCGTGGCGCCGCCTCTAACCTGCGGCAATCCCATTCCATCGGACAGCCTCTCCCATGTCTTCGACGACACGCCAATTCAAGCTCGGTGCATTTCTCATGCAGACCGGGCATCACATCGCCGCCTGGCGCCATCCCGGCGCGCAGGCAGACGCAGGCAGCAATTTTCGGCACTACGTGGAACTCGCCAGAAAGGCGGAGGCTGCCAAGTTCGACGCCGTCTTCCTGGCGGACTCGGTCGGCGTGCGCAGCAACGACCTGCCATCGCTGTCGCGCACCGCGCGCAGCGACCACTTCGAGCCGCTCACGCTGCTGTCGGCCATTGCGGCGCTGACCGATCGCATCGGCCTCATCGCCACGGTGTCGACCAGCTTCAACGAGCCCTTCAACGTGGCGCGCAAGTTCGCGTCGCTCGACCAGATCAGTGGCGGGCGTTCGGGCTGGAACCTGGTGACCTCGAGCGGGACGGGAGAGGCGCAGAACTTCAACCGCGAGGAACACTTCGAGCATGCGCTGCGCTACGAGCGCGCGGCCGAGTTCCACGACGTGGTGACCGGACTGTGGGACAGCTGGGAAGACGACAGCTTCGTGCGCGACAAGGACAGCGGCCAGTACTTCGCCGAAGACAAGCTGCACGTGCTCAACCACAAGGGCAAACACTTCTCGGTGCGCGGCCCGCTCAACGTATCGCGCTCTCCGCAAGGGCGGCCGGTGGTGGTGCAGGCCGGCGCATCCGAAGCCGGCCGCGACCTGGCGGCGCGCACCGCCGAAGTGATCTTCGTGGCGCACCAGACCTTCGAGGAGGCACGGAGCTTCTACAGCGACATCAAGGCGCGGGCCGGTGCCTATGACCGCGATCCCGAGTCCGTGAAGATCATGCCGGGCATCTTCCCGGTGGTCGGCCGCACGCAGGCCGAGGCCGAGGACAAGTTCGCGCAGCTGCAGGACCTGGTGCACCCGGTCGTCGGCGTGTCGCTGCTGTCCAGCGTGATCGGCGGCTTCGACCTGTCGGGCCTGCCGGTCGACGGACCGCTGCCCGACCTGCCTGAAACCAACGGACCCAAGAGCCGGCAGCGCCTGCTGCTCGACTTGGCCCGGCGCGAGAACCTCAGCATCCGCGACCTGTACCTGCGCATCGCCGGTGCGCGCGGACACCAGCAGGTCGTGGGCACGCCTTCAAGCATCGCCGACCAGCTGCAGCAGTGGTTCGAGGAAGGCGGCGCAGACGGCTTCAACATCATGTCGCCGTACTTCCCGGGCGGCCTGGACGACTTCATCGAACTCGTGCTGCCCGAGCTGCGGCGGCGTGGGTTGTTCCGCACCGAGTACGAAGGCCGCACGCTGCGCGACCACCTCGGGCTGAAGGTACCGGCGCATTCAGCGTCGCGACATCGGGGCTGACAGGCTCTTCAGGAAGGACTCGACCGTGAAATTTCTCGTGGTGGGCGCCGGTGCGCTCGGTGGCTATTTCGGTGGCCGGCTGTTGCAGGCCGGATGCGACGTCAGCTTCCTGCTGCGCCCCGATCGCGCCGCGCAGTTCGCGGCCAGCGGACTCGTCATCCACAGCCCGGCGGGCGACCTGCACTGGCCCGCACCGCCGGTCGTGCTGACGCACCAGATCCGGCAGCCGTACGACGTCGTCATCGTCGCGTGCAAGGCCTACGACCTCGAAGAGGCGATCTCGGCCTTCGCGCCGGCGGTCGGCCCCGAGACGGTCGTTCTGCCGCTGCTCAATGGCCTGCGCCACATCGACCGCCTGAGCGAGCGCTTCGGCGGCCGGCGCGTGATCGGCGGATTCGGCGGCATCTCGGCCGTGCTGGACGAAACCGGCGCCGTGCTGCACCTGAGCCGCGAACACACGCTGGGCTTCGGCGAACTCTATGGCGCCCGGTCGCAACGCATCGACGCCATTGCAGCAGCCTTCTCCAAAGCGCACTTCGACAGCCGACCCAGCGACGCGATCCTGCAGGTGCTGTGGGAGCGCTGGGTGCACGTCGCCGCGCTGGCAGGCATCACGACGCTGCTGCGCGCGAACATTGGCGATGTCGTGCAGGCTGGCGCCCACGACCTGGCGATCGACATCGTCGACGAGTGCGCACGCATCGCGGCACACAACGGCTTCGCGCCGCGTGCCACCGCACTGGAGCGCACCCGAAACGCGCTGACCGCCGCTGGCTCCACGCTCACGGCGTCGATGCTGCGGGACATCGAGCGCGGCGCGCGCACCGAAGGCGAACACATCCTCGGCGACCTGCTGCGCCGTGGCCGCTGGTTCACCACCGACACCGTGTTGTTGCCCGTCGCCTACGCGCAGGTGCAGAGCCACGAGGCCCGATGCGCGCGCGAGGCGGCCGAGGCGATGCGGTCGCAGCGCCGTGCCGCCTGAGTTCGCGCCCGACGGCTCTTCAGATCATTCGCTTATTTGATAGCGACAAATCGTTAGTTCCAGTTCCGAGAGCCCAACCGCAGAATCGATTGCCGGAATGATCTTCGGTAATTTTTCTCGTTGGCTCTCATGAATTTTCAACAGTTGCGCTCGGTGCGCGAAGCCGTTCGAAGCGGCTTCAATCTCACGGAGGCGGCGCATGCGCTGCACACTTCTCAGCCGGGCGTGAGCCGGCAGATCCGCGAGCTGGAGGACGAGCTCGGCCTTGCGCTGTTCGCGCGCGTCGGCAAGCGGCTCACCGGCCTGACGGCGCCCGGCGACCATCTGCTGCCGATCATCGAACGCATGCTGATCGAGAGCCACAACCTGCGGCAAGCCGGTCAGGAATTTCTCGCACAGGAAAAAGGCGTGCTGTCGATTGCGGCCACCCACTCGCAGGCGCGCTATGCGCTGCCGGTGGCGGTGCAGGAGTTCCGCGGCCGGTTCCCTGAAGTCCGACTGCACCTGCGCCAGGGCTCGCCCAAGCAGATCGCGCAGATGCTGCTGGACGGCGAGGCCGATGTCGGCATCGCGACCGAGGCGCTGAGCGACTATCCGCAACTGGTGGCACTGCCCTGCTTCCGCTGGACCCATTCGCTGATCGCACCGCCGGGCCATCCATTGCTCGAAGGCCCGCTGACCATCGAGCGGCTTGCGGAACATCCGCTCGTCACTTACGACGGCGGCTTCACCGGACGCACGCGCATCGACCACGCCTTTGCGAACGCAGGCCTGAAACCCAATCTGGTCATCACCGCGATGGACGCCGATGTCATCAAGACCTACGTCGAACTCGGCCTGGGCGTCGGCATCGTCGCGGGGGTGGCTTTCGAAACGGAGCGCGACATCAAGCTGCGCGCCGTCGATGCAGGCCACCTGTTCGGGATCAACGTCACCAAGCTGGCGGTACGGCGCGATGCCTACCTGCGCTCCTATGTCTATGCCTTCATCGAATCCTTCGCGCCCACGCTGACGCGGCTCTCGGTGGAAGAAGCGCTGAACAACGGCGCGGTCGCGGACGACGAGCCCTCGCTGGAACCGGTGCTGGACGCCGTTGCCTGACGCCGGACCAGCCAGAAGAACGGCAGCGCCAGCAAGGACGCGCGCGTGGGCATCGCCGGCCTTCGCTCAGTGCGCCGGACGGACCTGCTTGCCGTTGACGCTGCGCGCCTCGATCACGCGGCCGCCGCCCGTCACCAGCGATCGCGCGGCGCCTTCGGCTTCGATCGTGTCGCCGATCTGCAGGCCCAGCGGCCGCAGCCCGTCGGGCCGGGTGTGGACGAAGTCGCCGTTGTCCAGCACCACGCCGTTGGGCTCGCCGTGCTTTGCGTAGTTGAAGCGCACCACCTTGCCGCGGGTGCGCTCTTCACCGGCGGCGGCCTTCGGCTCGCGGCCGTCGACGCTGGCGAGGCGCTCGAAGCGATACACCGTGTGCATCGATTCGCCCTTGGGCGAGGGCGGCGCCTCGGTGCCTTCGATCACCAGCGCCTGGCCGGCACGCAAGCCGCCGAAGAGGTCCGCGATGGCCGGGTCCTGTGGCTCGGTGACGAACTGCGTCGGTACGCCGTCGGTGTCGATCAGCACGCCTTCGATCGCGCCCTTGGGGCTGTAGATCAGGTGCTGGAAGCGGCCTTGAACGGACCAGACGTCGACTTCTTGATGGGGATGGGGCATGACTGGCTTTCGTGCGAATTGAAGGGAAACGAAGGGCGGGATGACGGTGGGAATGGCGATGCGGAGATGCGCCCGATCAAGAGGCCGCCGCCGGTGCGGGCGGAACGGGTACCACCGGCGCAGGCTGGCCGGCCGCTGGCGGCGCAGGTGGCATCGGCCGCGCAGGCAGGCCACGTTCGCCACGCCCCAGCGGGCCGCGCGGTGGCTCCACACCCGGACCGGCGAACAGCTCGCGCATGCCGTCGGCGCTGCTGCCGATCGCGGTCGCTTCCATCGCGCTGCCCAGCGGCCCGCGGCTGCCCCAGCCTTTTGCGTGGACCGTGCTGTCCGGTTGCAGGGTGGACACCATTTCAGCGCCGACATGCGGCGGGAAACGAACGATGCTGCCGTTGTCGAGGAGCACGCCGTTGACATCGCCACGCCCGGTGTAGAGCAGCCGCGACACGCGCCCGCTGGTACTCATCGCGGTGAGCGCAGCGGGGTCGCGCGGTGCGGGCGGTGCATTGCCGGCGGCGGGCGGCTGATCGGCCAGCGTGCGTCCGTTGGCGCTCAGGCTGACCGCACGAACGACCGGCGCACCAGGCGCACGCCAGCCGCTGATTTGCACGGCGTCACCGGGCTTCAGCGTCTGCAGCACCATGGCCGACAGGTGCGGCGGGAAAGCGACCTGCGTCCCGTCGGCCAGCAGCAGCCCGTCGACTTCACCGTTGGGGTTGAGCAACCATTGACGAACGCGGCCGCTGAACATGCTGGTCGCCGCGTCGGCGTTGGCGTTGGCGACGCGGCCCGGTGGCATGGGCCGGGCGGCGGCAGGGCCGACCGGCATCGGTGCGGCTTGCGCCGGGGGCAGGGGCGGTGGCGGCTGCTGCGCGAATGCGGCGGTGCCGATCAGCATGACTGCGGCCAGGGCGGCCAGGCGGGGTTGGAATGACATGACAGTGCTCCGTGTGTGACAGCGAAGCTTCTTCTGTCTCACGGACCGTGCCAGGATGCAATCCTTTTGAAATCAACGACTTGCGCGCTGGTCGCTTGTCGGAGGTGGATGCAATCAGGACAGGCTGTCCGCTTTGCGGACGTCTTGGTCCAGGTCTCTCAACGGCCTGCCGTACCAGCGGGCCAGCGTATCAACGGCCCATTGCGCAGTTCACGCCCGGCGCCGACCGCAGCGACTCACACCCCCGCGCCTTCCAGCGCGAAGAGCGGCACCTCGGCCCGTCGGCTGAGCCACAT